>JAILOQ010000179.1 GCA_024690725.1 Lachnospiraceae bacterium | reverse complement strand
TTTCTTCGATGCATTAAACGATCCGTTCATGGTTTCAGCTCTGGGACGCAGTGGCAATAAGTTAAATCCTTTCGTGACGATGATCCAAGTCTTTCGGGCAAAGGCAAAAACCTATTCGTTAAGTGAGCTGGTAAAGGATGTGCTCGCCGTGACCGGCTATGTGGATCAGCTTCAGGCCGATACGGATGAAGAGGCGCAGGAACGATTGGATAATATCGACGAGTTCATCTCGAAGGTGGTTTCTTTTGAGGATGAAAGGGATAAGGCGACGCTTTCGGATTTTCTTGCCGAAGTAGCACTTGTTTCGGATATCGACAACGTAGAGACAGCAAATCGCGTGATGCTCATGACCTTACACAGTGCAAAGGGATTGGAGTTTCCGCATGTATATCTGGCCGGTATGGAAGATGGCATATTCCCGGGATATATGTCGGTCGTTGCGGATGATCCGGAAGAGATCGAAGAAGAGCGGAGACTTGCGTACGTGGGGATCACCCGTGCCATGACGGACCTGACGCTGACTGCGGCAAAGGCCAGAATGGTTCGCGGGGAAACACAGTACAATCCGGTCAGCCGTTTCTTAAAGGAAATCCCGATGAATCTTCTGGATCAGAACGTTCCGCAGACAAAAAGGGTTTCTTTTGACAGGGAGGAAGAACCGAAGACGGCATATTCCGGCATGGTTGCTTTTCGAAAGAAGGCCTATGTTCCCGTGACCAAGGATACGAGCATTCAGGCACCGAAACCGGCAGCGGTGACCGTAAAGCCGAGCATTAAGAAAGGTGTTCTTTCTCTGGGACCCGGTGTCTCGAAGGGGATCACCCCGGGGCAAAAGCCTGACTATGAAGTGGGCGACCGCGTAAAGCATATGAAGTTCGGTATCGGTACGGTCGTGGCGCTTGAAAGGGGAGCACGCGATTATCAGGTGACCGTGGATTTTGATGATGAAAAATACGGACAGAAAATCTTATATGCGGCCTTTGCAAAAATGCAGAAGGCGGAGAGTTGATCCTTTACAAAGATTTCATAAATTTGGTGTAGTAAAAAACGACACCGAGTGATAAAATAGAGTTAGATATGGCAAAAGAAAGGGCGGTTCATTATGAGTATATCTAAGATTGATGATTTGGCAGGCAAGCTTACTGATTTGGTAAAGAAGGAAGAAGAGCAGAAGAAGAAAGCGAATCCGATTCTTGTCGCACTTGCGGTTGTAGGTGTGATCGTACTGATCGCAGGTATTGCTTATGCCGTATATCGTTACTTTACTCCGGATTATCTGGAAGACTTCGACGATGATTTCGATGATGATTTCGATGACGATTTCTTCGAGGATGAGGAAAAGAAGGACGATGCAAAAGAGGATAAGGCTGACGAGGAATAATTTGACCGGCGCTTATTTGTAAGACCTTAGGGTCAGTATGTCCATTTGGATGTTGATGGCTGCTGCAGGATCTGTGGCAGCCATTTTTATGTAATAACGAACGGAGAAAGAATTCATGAAAAAAGGTGAAGTATACGAAGGGATCGTAAAAGAGATCCGATTTCCGAATAAGACCGTGATCGAAGTGCCTACGGATGACGGTGTCGAGACGGTCATTGCCAAAAACGGCGTAGTCGGACAGAAGGTATGCGTTCGCGTGACAAAGAAGCGAAAAGGCAAGGCGGAAGGACAGATCCTTGAGGTTTTGGAAAAGAGTTCTTTGGAGATGGCTCCGGACTGTCCGCATTTCGGAGATTGCGGCGGATGTGTTTATCGAAACCTGCCGTATGACCGGCAGTTGGAACTGAAAGAAAGTCAGGTCCGCAAACTGATCGATGGAGTTTACATAAATTCATCCCGAGAGATGGATTATGTGTTTGAAGGCATCCTCGGAAGCCCTCAGGAAACCGCTTATCGAAACAAAATGGAGTTTTCATTCGGCGATGAATATTTTGACGGCCCTCTTTCTGTGGGTTTACATAAAAGAGGAAGCTTTTATGATATCGTTCCGGTTACGGAGTGCAAGATCGTGGATGAGGACTATCGCAAGATCCTGTCTTTGACCTTGGACTTTTTCAGAGAGCGGGAGATTCCGTTTTATCACCGCATGAAAAAAGTTGGGTATCTTCGTCATCTTCTCGTGCGAAAAGCCGTAAAGACCGGGGAGATACTGGTTGCTCTTGTGACGACTTCGCAAACGGAAGTATTGACGGTAGATGAGAAGCAGCTGCTTTCGGATTATACGACCGTTCTTTTACAAGCGGTCGAGCAGGGGGAAATGCAGGGGAGATTTGCGGGAATCATACATACGGTCAATGATGCCGTAGCCGACGTGGTGCAGTCCGACCGCAATGAAACGCTTTATGGCCGTGATTTCTTTTACGAGGAACTCTTGGGATTGAAATTCAAGATTTCGCAGTTTTCCTTTTTCCAGACGAACTCCCTTGGGGCAGAGGTTCTATATGAAAAAGTGAGAGAGTACGCGGACCTGTTTACGAAGCCGAACAGCGGTTTACATAACGACAAACCGCTGATATTTGATCTCTACAGCGGAACCGGGACGATCGCACAATTGATGAGTGCCGTGGCAAAGAAGGTTGTTGGCGTAGAAATTGTAGAAGAAGCAGTAGAGGCAGCAAAAGAAAATGCCGAGCTAAACGGTTTACATAATTGCGAATTTATAGCGGGTGACGTCTTAAAAGTGCTGGATGAGATTACGGATAAACCGGATTTCATCATCCTCGATCCGCCCAGAGACGGGATCCATCCGAAGGCGTTGCCGAAGATCCTCGATTACGGCGTGGATCGGATCGTCTATGTGTCCTGTAAACCCACCAGTCTGGCAAGGGATCTGGAGACCTTCTTTGACCGGGGATACCGTTTGGAGAAAGCATGTTGTGTTGATATGTTCCCCGCAACGGCGAATGTTGAGGTCGTGAGCCTCTTGGAACGGATGAGTAAGAGGAAGCCGGATTCCAGTATCAATCTGTCGTTGGATATGGAGGAGTATTATGATATTATTGAGAAAGAAACTATAGATCGGCAAAAAAATGAATAATTGACAGATTATAGGCTCGTCAACTTGGATTTATGCAAATAATCACATAGTTAAGCAATTGGTTTCCGGTATATTATGAAGGTGGTAAGGGTGTTTAAATATGGTTGTTCAGTGAATTAAACGTTGAACGTTACATATTTTTTAGAAAGAGTGCACAACCGAAAAGCATATTTATATATGAAATCTAATGTTAGGATGGAAGACTATTATATAATGAAAGATTCAAAAATGTTGGATATAAATAAATGATTATAATAAGGAGAATAGTGATATGAGTAAATTTATATTACCGTTAATGCTGTTTT
>JAILOQ010000171.1 GCA_024690725.1 Lachnospiraceae bacterium | reverse complement strand
GCCATCGACCTATGCGACCGATGGCAGGAAAAACACGAATCCGTATATCAAATGTTAGTGAAGGAGCTGCTGTTTTAGCCAGTCCTCCCAAGCCGCCATGCCCTCTCCGGTCTTGGCGGATACCGGGAAGATTTGGATGTTGGGCTGCAAATCCTTCACTCTTTTTATGCACGCTTCTTCATCGAAGGAAAAAAAGGGCTTTGTGTCTGTCTTTGTGATGAGCAGCACATCCGACTCCCGAAACATGAGCGGATATTTTAACGGCTTATCATCGCCTTCCGGCACACTCAAGATCATCACGTTCTTATGCGCCCCCGTCGCAAACTCCGCAGGACAGATCAGATTTCCGATGTTTTCCAAAAAGGCCAGCTCGGTGCCCGCAAGCTCCATTTCGTTTAGACCTGTCCGGGTCATGCCGGCATCCATATGACACATCCCGTCGGTATGGACCTGAATGCTTTTTGCTCCCAGCGCTTCGATCCTTTCGGCATCCACGGATCCCGCGATGTCCGCTTCCAAAACAGCGATCTTCACCTCATCCTTTAAGTCCCGGATCGTGCGCGATAAGAGCGTCGTCTTTCCGGAGCCCGCCGCACTCATCAGATTGATCAAAAGGATGCCCTTTTCGGTCAGCTCCTCATTCAGTTTCTTTGCATCCAGATCATTGTCTTCCGTTACACTTTTGTGCAGTTCGATTATCTTCATGATTCTTCCTTTTTATCGGTTCATATCTATGTTTATTTGCGTAATTTCACCGGTTGCCGCGGTCATCGACACATGGCGCATCGACGGTTGCAGGCGCGGAGCATCGACGGTTGTCGGCGCGCGGAGCATCGACGGTTGCAGGCGCGGAACATCGACGGTTTGCATCTCGTTTCATTGCGAAAGATAGTCGCGAACGACCTTTCTGAAATCCTCGATCCAGCGGTCAAACCCATCTCCGTTTAATGCACTCACAGGATAGATCTTCATTCCCGCGTTTAATGTGTGTACACGTTCTTTGAACAGGTCGATATCAAAGTCAAAGACGGACATCGCATCGGTTTTGTTTAAAAGTAAGCAGTCGCTAACCTGAAACATCAACGGATACTTTAACGGCTTGTCATCGCCTTCCGGCACGCTCAATATCATCAGGCGCATGGCCTGGCCCACATCAAATTCCGCGGGGCAAACGAGATTTCCGACATTCTCCAAAAAGACGAGGTCGAGATCGTCCGTACCAAGCTCCGCAAGCCCTTCTTTCGTCATGGACGCATCCATGTGGCAGGACCCACCGGTATGCAGCTGGATGGTCTTTACGCCGGTCTTCTCAATGCGCTCGGCATCCACCACCGAATCCGTGTCCGCTTCCATCACGCCGATGTGAAACTCCCCCTTCAGTGCCTCGATCATACGCTCTAACGTCGTCGTCTTTCCGGCTCCGGGACTTGCCATAAGGTTTACCAGGAAAACCTTCTTTGTCCGTAAGTCCTTTCTGAGCTCTTGTGCAATCTTATCGTTATCTTCGAGCACACGTACCCGAACGTCTCTCACCTGTATCATACTGCCTCCAAACAAATTCATTCTCTCCCATCATACACGATTTTTCTTTATTTTTCATCTATCCACCGCAGATTTCAAAATACACAAAAAAAGAACGGAACCCGATAAACGTTTGGGTTCCGCTCTTTCCTTTTATTTTGCTCTTGTCCAATATACCATAGGCTTTATGGATCCGGTCGACGTATGGCAGCCTTTGCAGGTGCTGCAGTTGCACGTACAACCGTTAGACGTGCCTTTTTCGACAACACGCTTGATATATCCAAGCTGTTCGCAACGCTCAAGCCTGGCTAATACCATATCTTTTGACATATGAAGTTTCTCGCATAATTCCGGAATGGAGATCATTTCGGATGCGGTTATCAATGAGATCAAATCGTCCATTTTTTGCCTTTCTTACATGAACAGTGCAGCCACATGGTAAACCACTGCCGACAGGATAAGTGCCGTCAAAATGTAATATCCGCCGATCTTAGCCGTCCATTTTGCGGAGTGTGTTTCGTTATACGTCGAAACCACAGCCTGCAAGCAGGGAATGTTGAAGGTTACGGCGATGATGAACGCAAGCGCCTCTGCCTTTGAAATGGATGCTGCCACGATTTGTGCAACATTATCCGAAGTCGCAGCAAGTCCCGTTGTAGAATCCACAATGCTGCCGGAATTGGCAAATATCGCAGACAGAACACCGAGTACAGCCTCTTTCGAGATCATGGCCGCAAAGAAGGACATAAAGGTCTCCCAGCCCATGCCGAAGAAACGGGAAACCGGTTCAATAGCCGTTCCGATCTTATATAAGATACTGCTCTCGATCCCCGCTGATGAATAACTGAGGAAGAAGAAAATGATGCATACGATCACTTCGATGCTGAATGCCTTCTTGAATACATCCCACATACGCATCAAGGAATTCTTGAAAATAAATCCCCATCTCGGCTTATGATACGGAGGAAGCTCCATAATGATACCCGTTCTGTTTTCCACCGGGTTTAATTTTCTTCCGAAAATCTTTGCCGTCACGAGCACGTGAAGGAACATGATAAGGAAGATAAAGAGCATAACCAACATACCTCCGCCGCCGCCGAAAAACGCATTGGCCAAGGTCGGGATCACGACAAAAGTCGCACCACAGGGGATCGCCCATGCGACTGCTATGGTAAGGATCCTCTGCCCATACGAATCAATGACTTTGGAACCGGCGGTACTGCCCATGGTGCAGCCAAAGCCCATGATCATCGGCATGATCGCCTTTCCCTGCAGACCGATCTTGCTCATGGATCTGTCAAATACATAGGACACGCGCGCCATGTAGCCGACTTCCTCGAGAATTCCGAACACAAAACTCATACCGAAAATAAAGCCGACCATGGAAATAACCCATCCCAAAGACGTTACGAGGGTTGCTTTGATAAAGTGTGCGATCTCAGCCGAAACACCGAGTCCGTTACAGATTGCATCCACCACAGGATTTAAGATCGAAGGTGTAGCTCCTCCAAGTCCCATAAACGGTATGGCAACGAGCATCGAACCCAATAGCGCCACGATCATCATCACGATCGAAATAGCGGTTCCGCTTCCCGGAGCGATCGCTCTTTTATCAAATTTGGTCAGAAGTTCGGACGGTTTCTTTTCGTTTTCCACACATCCCTCGAGCAGTTTCCCGATCCAGGTAAACCTCGCATCACTCACAGCCAGGGTTGTTTTTTCCGAAGAAGGTATGTCGCCGAGTTCTTTGATCTTAACTCTTCGAACGATCAATTCATCTTCTTCGAGGATCTTAGCTGCGATCCATTCCTTGGTGTATCGTCCGTCTTCCATTTTTTCCGCCATTGCCAAAGCAGCAGCATATTCACTTGCAATATCGGACGATGTAAAATACGAATAGAGCGCATCTGCTTGTAAGCAGGAGCCGTTCTTTATGGTATTTTCTACCGCTGCATAAAAAGGCTCAAATGTCTTTTTATCAAAAGCGATCACCTCGCAAACTTCGATGCCGAGTTTAGCGGAAAGCGCTTTTGTATCGACCACCTTTCCCTTTACCTTTGCAACATCGCCCATGGTAAGGACCAACATGGCAGGTGTTTTTAATCCGGCGAAATCCGCAAGCATGTAAAGGCTTCGTTCCAGTTGCGATGCATCTGCAAGAATGCAGACCATATCCACATCTTCTTTTACGATATAATCTCTGGTTACGATCTCTTCGTCGGAATTCGCCGAAAGCGCATAAGAACCGGGAAGGTCCGCGATCGTATAGGTCACATCGTTATGTACAAAGGTTCCTTCCTTCTTTTCCACGGTTTTTCCGGGCCAGTTACCGACATGCTGATGCATTCCCGTAAGACTGTTAAAAATGGAGGATTTTCCCGAATTGGGCTGCCCTAACAGGGCGATCGTTCTGTTTTCCGTCATGCCGTTGTCACCTCCACCTGAATTCGGTTCGACTCTTCCTTATTGAGTGCGATCATCGTGTCTCTGCCGTAGATCAGCAAAGGTTTTTTCTTCACATTCTGCAGCATCTCCACCTTGCAGCCAACGTTAAGACCGATCGAAGTGATGCGGGAGAGATATCTTCTGTCCCCTTCAATCTTAACGATGACGGCTTTTTGTCCGTTTTCCAATTCTGTAAGATTCATGGTTGCCCCTTTCTGTTATTAAAAATCAACATTCCATACTATATGTTAGCGACTGCTTACTTTCTATACAGATTTGCACAAAAAAGGACATTTTGGTATTATATCTTCATCGGGTTTGCGCTTGATTATTGATAAAATTTATCGTTATTTACGCACTTTATCCATACCCCACGTTAAAGCACTAAGAAAACAGGCAAAAAAAAGACATTTTTTATTAAGGAAAAGATATGAAAAAAGAAACTCAGACTCATCCGTTCCCCACAGATCCCGATCGCATCGTCTCCGTAAAGACCGAGACAGAAGGCGGCTACTACATCAACACCTTCTATCCATTTCTGCCCGGTATGATCTTATTCCTAAACGACGTGCATACCGCAACGATCCCGACCGGCACCTTCCATAATGAAAGCGATATCTTTTTACTCAATTATTGCATTTCGGGAAGATGTGAATTCCAAACGGATACCGACTGCTATCGCTATCTCACAGATAACAATCTGAGCCTGAGCGGATATGTCGTCAGGGAATCGTTCTTTTACCCGACGGGGTATTATGTGGGATTTGAGCTGGGGATCGTCGAAGAACTGTTCACAAAGAAAACGTACGACACCTTGCGGGAATTTGATATCGATATCCAAAAGATACGGAATATCGACAAAAGAGACGACGGGCTTTTGATCATCGAATCCAACAGTGAATTGCAAAAGATCTGGCTGGAAATGTATTCTTCCGGTGCCGGAGATCCGGCACTGATCAAGCTGAACATGTTAAAGATTTTGCGGATCCTGACCGCAAGTGAACCGGTTGATGACGATACGGCCGTTTATCTCACAAAAGGACAGATGAATCTGGCAAAGGCCGTGCAAAAAAGACTCACGCAAGATATCTCGGTTCATATTTCCATGCGCGAGATCGCCGAGGAACTGGGCGTTAGCGAAAGCAGTCTGAAAAAGTATTTTAAGGTCATGTTTGATATGAATGTATCCGAATATATGCGCATCATCCGCCTGAAAAAGGCCGCAAAGCTCCTGACGGAAACCGATCGGTCCATTCTGGATATCGCCGCCGTATGCGGTTACACAAATCAAGGCCGCTTTGCCAAAATATTCAAAGAATACTATGGCATGCGACCTTTGGAATACCGACATGTAAGTACGCTTTTAGCGTCAAGTGTTGGTTAATTCTTCCACGGCACCGTGGATCCTCACAAGCACTTCGTTCATATCTTCACAGCTTGATACGGCCAATATATCAGCATATCCTCGGCAGGCCCTCGCCCTGCAGTACATCAAGGCGTCGCATGCCGCCGATCTCCGTTGTGAGGAAGGCTTCGCCATTTCCGGCCGTCACTTCCCCGATCGCGCAAGACGACGCGCCGTACTTACTGTTTTTCATGATATCGAGCGCTTTTTCGGCGTCCTCTTTCGGCACAAAGGCAACAAGTTTCCCTTCGTTCCCCATATAGAGCGGATCAAGTCCCAACAGACCGCAGAAATCTCTGACCGCATCCGATACGGGAAGTTTTTCCTGCGAAAGCGTGATCGCCACATTCTTAGCAACGGCTAACTCCTTCAATACCGTAGCAAGACCTCCGCGCGTTACGTCACGCATACAATGCACGCGGACCCCGCCTTCCAAAAGATTTGAAACCATATCGGTAAGAGGCGCATTATCACTTTCGATTTGGTTAGACACCGCTAACCGCTGACTCAGGATCGTGGCATGATGGTCTCCCAGATTACCTGATAAAAGAACAAGATCGCCGACCTCGATGTTTTTGGCGGATACGTCTCGGCCCTCGGGTACGAACCCGACACCCGCAGTGTTAATGATGATCCCGCCGTTCCCTTCGACTACCTTTGTGTCACCGGCTACGATCTTCACTCCGGCCTCCTTTGCGGTTTCCGCCATAGAAGCAACAATGCGCCGCAGTACATCCGCATCCGCGCCTTCCTGCAGGATGAAACCGCTTGTCAGATATTTCGGTTTCGCTCCACGCATCAAAAGGTCGTTCACGGTTCCGCAGACTGCAAGGTGACCGATATTTCCGCCGGGATACTCCACAGGCGTTACCACAAAGCTGTCCGTTGTAAGTGCGATCGTTCCCGCGCCTTCCAAAACAGCACTGTCTTCTAACTGCTCCATTGCAAAAGCATCCGCAAAGATTTCCTGTATCAATTCATTTGTGGCTCTTCCGCCACTTCCGTGTGCCATAGTGATTATCATATTATGTAAACCTTTTCCGTTTTCTATATTTACGACCCACACTTCGTATTCGCAGATCGTCCCGCCTTCCTCACTCAGCGCGCAAGATACTTCTGATAGCAGCTCCCTTCCGTGGAAACCATGCAAGCTCCCTGCGGATTCATCGGAGAACAAACCTTTCCAAACAGAGGACAGTCCTCGGATGAGACCTTCCCCATCAGTACGTCTCCGCACATGCA
>JAILOQ010000145.1 GCA_024690725.1 Lachnospiraceae bacterium | reverse complement strand
GATTTTGTCGAGCAGCATGAGAGCAAGCTCGAGGAGCGCATGTCACATTTGACCGATACGTTCTCCGAGTATCTTTTGTACCTGATCAAAGAAAAGAATATGGAAAATGCTACTGTTTACAAAAAGGCTTTGGTTGATAAGAAAGTCTTTTCCAAGATCAAGAACAATGTCGATTATCATCCGCAAAAGATTACGGCACTTTGTCTTTGCGTGGGTGCCGAATTGAACATGGATCAGACCAGGGATCTTTTGGCACGTGCGGGCTATGCACTTTCGCCGTGTGATAAGACGGATATCATCTTTGCATATTTTATAGAGAATGAGATTTATGACATGATCGAGCTGGACATTCAGCTCGAAGAGCATGGACTGCCCTGTGTGATCACGTGACATGACGGCGGTCCGGAGGGAATGGTTTATAGGGATCATGATAAAAAAATAAAATATGAATAAGGACCTAAGTTGTTCTTTTTCCGGGTCGCTTTGCAGGAGACCGTTTTCAAAAATGAAAGACATATAATGAGTTTGACAAGAGGAAATAACCGAAAGGTTACATCGAAAAAGGAGGACTCATTATGAGAGAAGGATTAACGGAAGTGGTATTCATTTTAGACAGAAGCGGTTCCATGAGCGGACTTGAGGCAGATACGATCGGGGGCTTCAACTCCATGATCGAGAAGCAGAAAAAGGAAGAGGGAGAGGCGTACATCTCAACGGTGCTGTTTGATGACAGATCCGAAGTGATCTACGACCGCGTTCCGGTGAGTAAGATCGAGCCGATGAACGACAAGCAGTATTATGTCAGAGGCTGCACGGCGCTTTTGGATGCGATCGGAGGTGCGATCCATCACATCGCAAATGTCCATCGCTATGCACGTGAGGAGGACCGCCCGGAAAAGACGATCTTCATCATCACAACGGATGGCATGGAGAATGCGAGCCGTCAGTACGATTACAAGCGGGTAAAGAAACTCGTGGAAAAAGAAACCGAGAAATACGGCTGGGAGTTTATGTTCTTAGGTGCGAACATCGATGCCATTGAGGTGGCCGGCCGTTTCGGTGTCCGTCCCGAGCGCGCGATCAATTATGAGTGCGACAGCAGAGGAACGGAAGTGACCTACAACTTGTTCGGAAATACCATATCCGCGCTGCGCAGATCTAGGACCAGAGAGGAATTTGAGGTCGCATTATGTTCGGAACGAGCTGCGGTGGATGAGGATTACGCAGAACGGCACAAACAATAAATCTCCTGCGGAAAATGCAACACATTTGCAAAAAAGTATTGACACGGCTTACAGCGTGTCGTAAAATGCAACTGTGTTGCAAATATTTCGAGGAGGTGAATTATGGCATCAGCAAGAGTAAAGGTCACACTGGCTTGCACAGAGTGTGGCGACAGAAATTACACAATCACCAAGAATAAAAAACTTCATCCCGAAAGAATGGAAGTCAAAAAATATTGTCCGAGATTGAGAAAGTACACGATCCACAGGGAGACGAAGTGATGGGCTTATTCGGGAAAAAGAGAATTCCGGTCGTGCTGATCACGGGCTATCTGGGCTCCGGGAAAACAACGCTTTTGAACAATCTTCTTTGTCAGGAAAGCAGAAAGGTCGCCGTTGTCGTAAACGACATGGGTGAGGTAAACGTGGATGCGAAGCTTATCAAGAATGAGGGCGCAAAGACGCTTGACACTCGCATGGTGGAGCTTTCCAACGGCTGCATCTGCTGCACGCTGCGCGATGAGTTCATGAAGGAAGTGGAAGGACTTGCCACCGTAAAAGGCTTGGAAGGGATATTTGTCGAGGCGAGCGGCATCAGTGATCCTGCGTCGATCGCAGAAGCATTTCTTTCTTATGAAGAAATGAATTCCAAGGCGACGTTCTTTCTTTCTTCGATCGTTACCGTTGTGGATGCGGACCGGATCTATTCCGAATTCCTTACCGATCTCGAAGAGGACCGGGACAAAGAAGGTGATCCGGATATCATCAACCTTGTGGTGGATCAGATCGAGTTTTGCAATATTGTGATCCTGAACAAATGTGATCTTTTGGAAACGGACGAGATCCTACGTGTCAAGGATGCGATCCGTAAACTTCAGCCCGATGCGGAACTCATGCAGGCCATCAAGGGAAAAGTAAGTGCGGAGCGGATTCTGGACGGAAAGAAATTTGACTACCAAACGGCAATGAATTCGTCGATCATTCAAAAGGTGCTGGCGCGCAACGAAGCGGGAGAAACTTGTGATGATGAGTACGGGATCACATCCTTTGTATTTGAAGAAAAGCGTCCGTTTGACAGAGACCGGTTTATGAAGTTTCTGTCCGAGGATTTTCCCGAGACGATCATTCGCTCGAAAGGATATATCTGGTTTGCGGATGATCCGATTCATGTGCAGCTCGTGGAATCGGCCGGGCGAAATGCCGCGGTAACGGAGATGTCCAATTGGGTTGCGGCTTTTGACGAAAAGGATAAAGAGGAAGTATTTCAGTATTATCCCGAAGTCAAAGAAGCCTGGGACGAAACCTACGGCGATCGCATGAATCAGGTCGTTTTCATCGGCAGGGATTATGACAAAGGAAAGATACGGGAGATTCTTTCGTCCTGTATCGCCGATCAATAAGTTTGTGTAAAGAGGGGTTGTGAAAAAACTGTTTGCTTGTGCAGACAGTTTTTTTGTTTTTTCCGGGAAAAAGAAGGTGAGTCGTGTTAATGGGACAGCTTTTGTATATAATGGAAGTAGAGGCAGGGAATCTTGGAAATGAGAGGGATCCCGGTCGCGAGCAAAGTGAGGTGCAGCATGGATTTAAAGAGAATGTATGACGGAGTGATCGGCGCGGTGGTAGGCGATGCGCTCGGTGTACCATATGAGTTTTCGTCAAGAGAAGCGATGAAAAATGTAACGATCGAAATGAAAGGCTACGGGACACACAGTCAGCCCAAAGGTACATGGTCGGATGATTCGAGCATGATGCTGGCATCGCTGGATTGTGTGCGTCGCGATCGATGTGATACGGAAGGATTGATCGATGCCTTTCGGCTTTGGGACAGGCAGGGAATGTATTCTGCGGACGGTATGGTATTTGATATCGGGATCGGTACGAGCAATGCCTTGTCCAATACGAACCCGGAGATGATCAACGGGTATATGGCCTATGGCAGCAATGATACATATAACAACGGGAACGGCAGTCTGATGCGGATCCTTCCTGTGTGTATATATGC
>JAILOQ010000109.1 GCA_024690725.1 Lachnospiraceae bacterium | reverse complement strand
TCCTCAAAGATCTGTAGTGCCCGCTTTGCCTTTTCGATCGCAGCCTGTTTTTCTTCGGCGAGGATGCTCTCGGAAATGTGGTACAAAACCACTTTTTTCCCGCTTTTCTTTTGTATCCATTCCTGCGGATACTCCTTCGCCGGATCCCACAACGGAACCGCTTTGCTCGCTACCGTATATGTTTTTGCCGGAATCTCCCCAAGTCCCTTAAGTCCTTCCAACACATCCGCAAAAATATCGGCATTGTCCCTGCAACCCACAACGATCTCATCCGCATACACGCCCGCGGGAGCCTTGGCAAATTCTTTAATGTTGTGCATCGCCTTTCCGTCTGCCTCCGTCGAAGGTGCAAAGCGATAGGTGGGCACATATACCATCCGCTTTACATACTTGCGCATCGCTTTAGCATAAAAGAACGGATGGATCGACAATTCTCTTTCCTTATCATCGAACGGATAAGTGAAATACACCACATCCGTCCTGCGAGACACAAAATCATACTGATCAAAAGGTGTAAAATCGATACCCTCCGGGAACTTCTCCTCTTCCGAGATCAACTCCGGTTCCTTTCCTTCTTCCCGGAAAAAGAACGGTACCGCGATCACATACACATCGCAATCCGGATCTTCCATTTCCTTTTCATAACAGGATTTCAGAAATGCCCAGTCCTGCGCCCTATAGGGCAAAAACAGAACGATCCGCCGCTGTTTTTGTTCCGGAGAAGCAGCAATTTTCTCCCACTCGGAAACAAACCTTTCCACCAGTTCATCCAGATGCTTTGCGGATGCATTCCCTGCCGTTTCTCCTCCTTGCAAAAGAACGTACTGCGCATAGATTTCCTCGCAATACTCTTCCAGAACCCGTACAGCCGCAAGATCCTTCCCAATATTTCCTTCCATCAGTGTCCCGATCTTGATCGCAAGGTTCTGGCAACTCATAAGGAGTGTTGCGGCATTTTCATAGTTAGCACCGGCTAACTGACCGGCAATCATCCCCTGTGCCTTCCGAAGCAGAGCCACTTGCCCCGGCATATCCTCAAAAAATGTCGAAGCTGCATTTTTCGTAGCTTCGTCCACCTCTTCTGCAGAAGGTGTCGGATCATAAGGATCATACCCCCAGTTTTCCGCTACTTCTTCCACCTGACTATGATAGACCGGGTAATCATGCAAACCACCGACTTGTATCGCTTCAATATAGCTCGTTCCGTAATCCAAAACCAGAATCTTATCATACATCGCCGTCATCGGAATACTGACGGTTTCAAAATCCATCCAGACCGGAGCCTTCAAGCTTTCGATCGGATACTTATGTGTTTTTGTCGGCACCCAAAATCGCATCATTCCGATATGAGTCGATCCCTCTCCCTTATACTCGGAATAAATACCTTCCAACTCTTTGTACAGTTCCCATGGTGCATTCGGTGTTGTCGAAATTTTCTTTTCCAACGCCAGTGCACGCAATCTGCGTTCTTCTTCTTTTTCGGCGTCGGGATACAAATAATCGAGCGGAAATATATCGACGCCGGCGATCAGAGGAAATCCATGAAATTTTTTTGTTTTCTCTTTATCAAGCGGGATCACCTGTCCGTTCGTGACACGGATCATCGGATCTGTGTATTCCTTATTCAGATCCATATGAAGCACCTTGTAGTAAGCCGGCAATTCCTGTACCGCCACCTTCAAAAAACGATCGTAATCCGGGCGCAGCATGCAGATATCCAAATCGTCATCCCAAGGGATAAATCCCTTATGACGTACCACTCCGATCATGGTTCCATAGTCCGCATACCACGGAATATCATATTTCTCACACACCAGAGAAATATCGCGCAAGACCTCCATCTGTGCCGCCCAAAAGTGCTTCATCAGAGCCGGCACCAAAAAGCCGTCCCGCGTCTCGGTCAAAAAATATTCTTTTGGAAACTCGAGTTCTTTCTCATAGATCCTAGGATTCATCGCTTCTCCCAATCATCTGAACATTTCCGATCATCACCGGTTTTTTTGCATACAAAAATTGCATTGCGATCGCATGTGCATCTCCGTAATATGCATCACATTCTTCCACTGCACGGGCATCGGAAATCTCTTCGTCGTAAGCGCCGCGGTTTTTCTCTTTATAATCCGCGACCAGCGCCTCATATGCTTCCGAAATATCCTGCGGCAACCGCGGCAAATAACCGGCCAGCTCTTTTTGCGGCGCCCAAAGCAGATCGACCTTGTCCCGGTTTTCATTAAAAATCGCCAGAACCTGTCGTGTTTTCTCAATCGCTTTCATTCCGTATCGACTAAGAGAACCTATGGTATTTCGATACAGCACCTTCTTTTTCCCATTCTGCTCTTCCGTCTTTATCGGAGCACATATCTTCAGTTTTTCCGCGATCAAAGAACCTGATCCCGAAAACTCTTCCCATTTCTCAATGAAACGCTCCCGGATCTTCTCCGATGAAAGCAGTACCGCATCCGCATATGCAACGCCGGGAACCAAACAGTAATAGGTCAGGCAGAAATCTTCACATACCTGCTCCTTTTCAAAATCGGAAACGGTAAAATACGGAACATATACCAAACAATCCGTACAGCTTCGTAAATGAGCGGCATAATGCTCCTCCAAAACCGTTATACCCGCATGATACGCATCATACGGATTCTGTATATAGATCACGTCCGGATGCAAAAGTTCCAGATCGATCTCTCTATGATCATATCCCGGCAAATCCTCCGGATATTCCTCATAATCCAGTACCTCAGAACCGAACGGCCGGCCCAAATGCTTGTAATAATACGGGATCGGGATCACAAATACCTCCGTATCAATTCTGGCACATTCCTCTTCATAAACCGGACGCATACTCTCCCAGTAAGAACCTTTGAAGGGCAAAAATACCACGATCCGTTTTTCGGGATCTTCCAGAAGAAATGCAGACCGGTCCTTTCGTCCCATTACTTCTTCATCCTTGGGCGCACGCAGTGCCTTAGTATCTTTCCATACCGGGTCAAAGAACGACGGCACCGACACCTTCTGTTCTTTTTCGAATTCCTTTCTTTGTCCCTCAAAATACGGATAATCATGTCCCGCAACATTTTTTATTACATGCATATAATCTCCGTATCTGGCCGTGAGCATCAGATCATATGCCGCCGGTACGGGCATCGAAACACATTCAAACGGCAAACGAACCGTCTCGGAATAATACTCTTTCGGAACCGCCTTTATGCCTTTCAGCCCCCACGGAAACATTTGCACCACTTCGTTGGCTTCCGCCTCGGAAACTTTGGCAAACTCCTTTTCCACCAAAGCATAGATCTGCTGACGCAAATGCTGCCGCCTGTCAATACGTGCATGACACATACGTTCCGCTTCACGTACCAGGTTTTCTTCTTCCGGCTTTAATCCGATCGGCTTATCACTTGCCGTCTGCTTTTCATCGTGCGATGCGTACAATGCATCTGCAATGGCGATCAGTTTCAAACATGTCTCACGTTCTTTTTGGGCCTGCTTTGTGTCTCCGGGCAGATAATCCAAAACAAAGATATCAACTCCGGTTCGATACGGAAAATCATGAAAACTCTTCAGATAATCTTCATCAAAACAAATATGCCGTCTGCTCGTAATGCGTCCCAAAAACAAGTCTACGGAAGGATCCGTGTGAAAATTCTCAAGAAAATATCCATCCGGAAGTTCCGACAATGCAACTTCACAAAATCTTTCATAATCCCTGCGCAACATACAGATATCCAGATCGTCATCCCACGGAACAAATCCCGCATGACGCACCGTACCAAGCATGGTTCCCCAATCCGCAAAATAGCGGATGCCATGCCTCATGCAGATTTCATCGATCTGCCCCAATATGGTAAGTTCCGCCGCCCATGCCTTTTTGATCATGGCCGGAACATAATAACCCTCTCTTACCTCATCGAGAAGGTATTCCATAGGAATACTCATTTCACGCCTCCGTTGGAAGACACCGCAAAGAGAATAGGGAATGCCCAGGAACAATATGCATCCACTGTCTTACTTTTTATTAGCTCTTGCTATCCGATCATTGATCACGGAAACGATCATACCCGACATCTCATAATAGATATCCTCGCTGTAATGATCCGCACAGTCCCGAATATCCGATCGTACACGAATATAGTCTGTCGGATTGATGATCGTCACATCATCGCGATTCTTTGCATACTCAGTAATGACCGAATTCATCCTTCTATACTCATCTCTGAATCCATCCTTCATCCCATCAGATGATTCGAATGCCATTTCATTCCCGAGCATAAGAATGACTCCGGGATTTCCCGGCACATGTCCCAGCATGTAATCCAAATTTCGCAAAAGCAGTTCCGGTGGCGTACCACCAATAAACTCCCAGTGCTCGGAAAAATCTTTGAGGATTTCTTCCGTAAAATGAAACCCTTGATCATTCACTGTTCCTTCTAACCATCTCGGCCAATTGATCGGATCTGTTAACGACACATTTCTGCTTCCGAAACTGATATATGTTCCTGTCTCTTTATTTCGATACAAGCCTGCGGAGAAATCCGGCAACAGACTGTAACATATCACGTGATAGGATGCTCTAAACAGCCCTGTTTCAAAATCTGCGCGAGTTATGAACGGCGCTTCGTCCAATATCTTCTGTATTTCTTGTTCAGACATTGTCGCTGACTGATAAATATGACAGGAATGATTCTGCCCTGCTGTAATAAGACCCGCATCATTTGCGTGGTCATATTCCGTTGTCACATTCGCACCCCCAATGAAAGGTTCCATCATGCTCAGATCGCGAGGACCTTTCAATAAAATACGGACGCGGTTACCCATAAGTTTGTCTCTTATGATTTCATGCTTCTTATCTTCCGTGAGCCACAAAACCTCTTTTTCCTGTTCAAGGAACGTAACCACAGGATCTTTATAACAAAACTCCGGGCATCCCAATTTGTTATATACATACTGCTCTATGCCCATGCCAAGAACACAATCCGAGAAAAGAAAATGTTCCATACGTTCTTCGTATCGGTTATAACAATAAAAACCGACCATTCCATAATTACCGAAGCGATCGCTTACGCACACATACCCACAGTCATTCCAATCATTTGTCACCAAACGGATCAACCGGTCTTTGGTGTCACGGTTTTTGGTATAGTTCAATCGATTCGTTTCAGCCACAAGGTACGCAATGCGATCAATCTGCTCCAGGCAGTTTTTATGGATGGATACCAGCGTCTTGCTGTAATAAAGGAACTCTTCAGCACCTCCATAAGAAGCTCTTTCATCAGCTCTTCGTTCCATAATCTTATATTGATTTAACCGAATATGATCTTTGTCTTTTTTATCACAGTTTTTCAAAATAGCTCTGAGATATGGTAAGACCAATGCATTACCCGTCATGATACCGGTTACAGCCTTCTTCACCTCAGACCTTCTTTCGGGATCATCGTCAAGATATAGGACGCTTTCATTTTTTATTCCCATGCGTAACAGTTTTTCGCAAACTCCCCCCGGCTCATCCTTCCAACCTTGCACGTGCGATACAAAGAATTCGGAAACACCTTCTTTCTCCAATTCTTTCCAAGCCGAACTTTTATCTATTTTTGACAGAACAAAGTTCATCACACCGCAATCCGCAAGGTCTTTCAACAGATCCGCATGCTTCCCAACTGTGTATGCCAAAGTTCCGAACGAATCCACGTCACAACCGGTGCGATCCGCATTCCATACCACAAGCGAAAGATTCGAAAAATCAAGTTTGCAAAATTCAGTATTTCGAAAAATTACCGTAACATCCCCTGTACAAACAGAAAGCAGTTGTTGCTTGTTTGGATGAGGCATACTATCATATTCGTCTTCTTCTATGATCAACACATCAAAAAACGGTTCGGAAACGACCTCCATCAAATCCGAAACAGAAGAAAAGGTCGGAATCGTTTTCTCAGCGATACATTTCACCTCATCTCTCTCTTCGATACCTACAACGGTCGCAAAAGGATACATTGACCTAAGATATTTCAGATCGGCCCCCAATCCGGATCCGTACTGCAATACTTTGAATTCCTCCCCAGGATCTTTCGCCAAGTTTTCTACCATAACCTTGTTAGCATATGCTAACTCAAGAACATCAAAGCCGTATTTTTCAACAAACAATTTTTGATGCGACAACAACAATGCATTGAAATCCGTTTTTGCAAAGCTTTGGCTTCCGGCGTGATAAATAAAGGCATTGTTCACCAAAAACAGTCGATATCCCAATCGGCTGATCTCACAAGAGAGTGCTGTATCCTCAAAATAGCCCGGCGCAAAATCATCATCAAATCCGCCGACTGCATCCCAAACTTCCCTCCGGATCATCATGGCAAATCCGGAAAGAATACATCTTTCTTCTACGTCTGCGATACCAAGGATATTCCCATTCTCATCCACGGGCGGCAGATTAAACAACTTGCCAAATGCTTCGAACTGCTCCGCTTTTTCAAACTCCACTGAAATTCGCTGTTGATTCCCTGCATAATTGGAAACAGCACCGACCGCTCCGACATCGTCAAAAGAATATAACGCACTTTTGCAGATATACGCTGCATTCTCACATAGTCTCGTATCATTGTTTAAAAGAAATACATCCGCATTTTCATATTCCGTTCCGGCCGTAACGCAAACCGCCTGATTACAGGCCGGACCAAAACCAACGTTTTCATCATTAAGGATCACCCAAATATCTTCGCCTTCATCTTCTGCCAACCATTCCCTGACCCCATCTGTTGAAGCATTGTCCGTTACAACGATCAGATATGTCCCCTCCGGCATCGTAGCGCGAATGCTCCTTATATTCTCCCGCATAAGATGAAAACTGTTGTATGACACGATGACAAATAAGATCTTCTTCGAAGAAATCTCATCATAATCTTCTTTTTTTAACCTTCCCGCAAACCTATTTTCCACAGGCATTATTCCTTTAAATCAAAATATCAATAGCATTTTTTCTCACTGTACCATTTCCACGCGTGCTCCAAGATCACTCGGATATCGCCGTACTTCGGCTTCCATCCCAGGACCCCTTCCGCTTTTGCGGCACTGCCTACCAACATCGGGGGATCTCCCGGCCGTCTTTTTGCAAGCACTGTCGGGATTTCTTTACCCGTCACTTCCTTGGCTGCCTCGATCACTTCCAGCACCGAATTTCCGATGCAGTTTCCCAGATTCATACAGGTGCTTTCTCCGCCGTTTTTCAGATATGCCATGGCGCGCAGATGAGCATCCGCCAGATCCGTTACATGGATATAATCCCGGATACAACTACCGTCCCGCGTCGGATAGTCCGTTCCGAATACCTTGATGTTTTCCCGCTCACCGGTTGCCGCCATTAAGACTAACGGGATCAAATGTGTCTCCGGATCATGGCTTTCTCCGATCTCTCCGTCGGGATCGGAACCCGCCGCATTAAAATAGCGAAGGCAACAATAATTCAGATCATATGCGTGATGATAATCCGCCAGGATCCGCTCGATCATCAGTTTCGACGCCCCATAAGGATTGATCGGCTTTTGCGGCATATCTTCCGTGATCGGCATCTTCTCCGGAACTCCGTAGGTCGCGCAGGTCGACGAGAAAACAATATATTTCACATTATGACGCACCATCGCATCCAAAAGATGCAGGGTATTTGCCACATTGTTGTTATAGTACTTGGAAGGGTTTTCCACCGATTCCCCCACATACGCAAAGGCTGCAAAGTGAAAGACCGCTTCGATATCATAGGTTGAAAAGATCTCTTCCAATCGCACGGGATCCGCAAGATCTCCGACCTCCAGTCTGCCCCACTTTACCGCTTCCTTATGTCCGTACACAAGGCTGTCGTAGACTACGGTATCCATGCCGTTTTGATATAGCATTTTATTGATATGACTGCCGATATATCCGGCACCTCCGACCACTAAATACATGCTTTTACATCCTCCAACACCTTTGCGATCACCTTATCCATATCGTAGTATTTGTATTCTCCGAGCCTGCCCCCGAAAAGAACGTTCTTTTCCCCGTCGGCAAGACGACGGTAAGCCGCATACAACTCCTGATTCTTTTTGTCATTCACGGGATAATACGGTTCATCTCCCGGTTTCCACTCTGCGGAATACTCTTTTGTGATCACGGTCTTATTCGGATTTCCCTTACCGAACTCAAAATGCTTATGCTCGATCACTCTGGTATAAGGCGTTTCGGCATCCGTATAATTCATACCTGCCAGCCCCTGATGGTTTTCCTCATCCAAAACTTCCGTTTCGAAGCGAAGACTTCGATACTCAAGCGTCCCGAGCCGATAGTCAAAATATGCATCGATGGGGCCGGTATAAACAAGGTGCTCCGCCAACCCGGAAAGTGCCTCTCGATCCGCAAAGAAATCGGTGTGTAACCGCACTTCAATACCGTCAAGGATCCGTGCCACCATCTTCGTATAACCGCCGATCGGAACCCCCTGATATGCATCGTTAAAATAATTATTGTCAAAACGCATGCGCACGGGCAAGCGGCGAATGATAAAAGCCGGCAGCTCCGTACACTTTCTGCCCCACTGCTTCTGTGTATAACCCTTGATCAGCTTCTCATAGATATCGCGTCCCACCAAAGAGATCGCCTGTTCCTCCAGATTCTTCGGCTCCGTCGTGATCTCAGCACGCTGCTCGGAGAGCTTTTCCTGCGCCTCTTTCGGCGTACGCACCCCCCACATCTGATGAAAGGTGTTCATATTAAAGGGAAGATTATATAACTCTCCGTGATAATTCGCTACGGGTTCATAACGAAAATGATTGAACTCGGCAAACTGCTGCATATACTCCCAAACCTCACGATCTGCCGTATGGAAAATATGTGGTCCGTACTTATGGACTTCAATCCCTTCCGTTTCTTCGGAATAAATGTTACCCGCAATATGATCCCTTCTGTCGATCACAAGGCATTTTTTCCCCGCTTTTGTCATTTCATGTGCAAAGATCGCACCATACAATCCCGCACCAATGATCAGATAATCATAATCAGCCATCTTCTCTCCTATACAAACTCACGAATCTTTTTTAATGTTGCACCGTAATCCGCACCTTTCCCGAATAACAGCGTGGTTCCCAAAACAAAGCCTTTCACTCCCATGGGTGCAAACCGGCGGATCTTATCTTCTCCACAGGCACCGTCCCAATACACTTCGAAATCCATTTCCTCTCTGATTTCAAGTAGCCTCTCGATCTTTTGACCGACGTAAGGCAAAAACATCTGTCCGGCATTTCCGGGATTTACGGACATAACCAGAACCTTCTTTACGATCCGAAGCATTTCATAAACCGTCTCCACACTGGTCCCGGGATTGATTGCAATACCCGGGATAAGTCCCGCGTTAATGATCTTCTGCAACGTAGTCGATGGGTGGTACTCTGCCTCCGGATGGATATAAATGGTATCGCCCGGTTTCAGATTGTTTATAAAAATTTCTATAGTATTATTCGGATGCTCCACCATTAGATGTACATCCAGCGGCTTATCCGTCAGTTGCCGGATGCACTTCATGTCATTTAACGACATCGCATAGTTGGGGACATAGCGCCCGTCCATGATATCGATGTGAAATGAATCTATCCCGCCAGCCTCAAGTGAACGAACTTCTTTTTCCAAATTTGCATAATTGGCACACATCATGGATGCCATCAATTCATATTCCATCATTTTCCTCCACTACTTACAACCATTCATAATCCCTTCTCACTGCCAATCACCCTCCCCCGTCAAAGCACGAAAGAGACACATAGCCACTTTTCATTATACCACATCTTGTGGTAAAATATGCATATGGAACTCAAATTAGAGAAAATCGAAGGTGAATATCGCGAAGGTTTCTTTGTCCAATCATTAATGAAGCGTGCATGGCGTGCGCAGTTGGAAATTCTCAAGGAAATCGATCGTATCTGTAGGAAGTACAATATCACATACCTCATGTCCTGCGGCTCCGTTTTGGGTGCCGTCCGACACCATGGCTTCATTCCCTGGGACGATGATTTGGATATTGAAATGACACGTCCGAACTATGAACGATTTCGCAAGATCGCACTGACCGAATTACAGTCTCCGTTTGTACTCGGTGACTGTATGCGTACGGATATGATGTTCGAAAGCCTTATCATGCGCGTAGCAAATACCGACCTTCCTTATTGCCTGGAGCAGTCATTTTTAGATAAATTTGCAGGATGTCCTTATCAAATGGGAGTAGATGTGTTTTGCATGGATATGCTACCGGACGATCCGGACGCCGTTTCCGAAATGACGAACCTCGCAGTTATGGCAAACGGTGTAACATACCAGTGGGATAATCTCTCCGTAGAAGAACGTACTGCAATATTGAATACACTTACGGATGTGACAGGATACAGATTTAATCCAAACCTTTCCATAAAGCAACAATGTGTCCGTCTGGCCGATCAGATTTCAGGAATGTATGCAGATATCAAAGAAGGAACTCTCACTCGCGTTTATATGTCAGCAGAACTGAAAACCTTCTTTTTCCCATCGCAAATGTACGAAGACATTATCATGGTTCCGTTTGAGGATATGCAGGTGCCGATCCTTCGTGACTACGACTACTATCTCCGCCACCTTTACGGCAATGGCTATATGACGCCGGTAAAATTCACAAGCATGCACGACTATCCCTGTTTTCAAGGTGCCATTGACGCACTCAAAAATCGTTTTGCCGAACTGGACATTCCTTTTCCAAAGGAATTCGATATGGAACCCCTCGATCCGGCAACGCTACCCTGATCCTACCAATATTCAAAGGACAACTATGAACATCCTGCTTTACGACTTAGTATCATATACACAAAAAGATCTGATCTACTATCTGGAACGCGCCGGTCACCACTGCCGTAATGTCGTATACATCCCCGGTGACACGGAACGCGACCCCTTTCTGGAGCACAAATGGAACCGCCTGTTAAAAGAAGGTTCTTACGACATCGTTATAAGTTTCAATTTCTTTGCGCCCATTGCGAAGGCTTGTCATGAAAACAACACAAAATACCTCGCCTGGACCTATGACAGCCCCTGCGGGATCAATGCCGTAAAGCGCAATTGCTTCGATACGACATATCTCTTTATTTTCGACAAAAAAGAATATAACGACTTTGTAAAAGAAGGCATTCCGCAGGTTTATTACCTGCCACTTGCCGTAAATACCGCGCGCCTCGATCGGGTGGTACCGGACAGATTTGATAAACAGATCTTCACCTGTGACATCAGTTTTGTGGGACGACTGTATTTAAACAACATAGGCCGTTTCATGGAAGCCGTCTCCGAAGAAGACAGCAAAAAAATAGATGCGTTGATCGAAAAGCAACGCACCATATACGGAAAGAACATCATCTCAGAAGAAATGACGGACGAATATTGCAAAACTCTTTTACCGCAATTAGCCGGCAGTGATTTTAATACCGATACCTTCAGTCCGCTCGCGTTGCGCAACGAAGTTTTGAAAGAGGTGACCCGAAGGGACCGTACGGAACTCCTTAGGAGATTGAGCAAAAACCATGCATTCACCTTCTTTTCCCCGGACCCGCTTCCGGAGCATTGCGAAAAGATCAAAAAAATAGACGGTGTAAACTATTACACCGAAATGCCCTGTGCCTTTAAACTAAGCACTCTCAACATCAACAGTTCCCTGCGCTCCATCGAAAGTGCGATACCGCTTCGTGCCCTGGATATCATGGGCTGCGGAGGCGTTCTTTTCAGTGCTTTTCAACCGGAGATCGACGAATATTTCACAGACGGCGAAGAGTGCATCCTGTTCCGTTCCATGGATGAAGCCGTGGAAAAAGCCGATCATTACCTTTCCCATATCGATAAATGCAAAGATATCGCAAAAAAAGCTCACGCAAAAATCGAACGGGATTTCAATTATCCGGACCGCATACAGACCATGTTCGAAACAGCAGGCCTTCTTTAATGCTGTTTTAACAATGCACTTCCTTTTTCATCCTGTTGCAATTGATAAAATGCAGCAAGCGTATCATAAGCAGAAGGCGCGCATCCCTGCATGGACCGCAAGGTAAAAAGAACGGCAACCGCCGAAAACCTCAATCTCATCAGATCTTTTAAAGCCTTTTCCTGCATTTCAGCGCCCAGGCCATACGCGAACGTTTCGCAGACATCTTCAAGAGTCTTCTGTTTTTCCACCAGATCGTCCAACACGGCACACCCGGCAAGCATTCTCTCATCTTTGAATTTCACCTCGAACCCGATGATCTCAAGTACTCTCTTCAAATTCATATACGTATCCGGATGTCGCAGACGATAGTATCCCGAAAGATGCTCCACTTTTTCCGCCGCTTTCAAAGGATCTCCCGCAATAAGCAGTTTCCAAAGGTCTCCAAGAAGTTCTTTATCCGACACTCCGACTTTATTTGTTTCGTAATCCGTAAGTTCCCGAAGCAATCTGTCGCCATCTTTTCGTTCTCTTTCTCCGATCCTGAGACGCTCCACACTGTCTTTCCGAATCCCGTGAAAATCCTTCACAATCCCGGAAAACTCAGCCACATTCGGTTTCTTCGGGTCATGCAGATACTTCTCCGCAAAACTCTTATCCATCAAAAGGTATGTGCTCAAACTAAACTCCTGGTCTTCCATATCCTTTAAATAAGACTCTTTCGAAAGAAACACAATATTGATACAATTACGGATCCTGTTTAAAGCAAAGCTGCCGTTTGAAATCGGACAGTGAAATCCAATATCTCCCCAAAATACACAATAATCCAGCTTTGTTCCGTCCAAAGACATCACGGTATCCGCTTCCGTTTTATCGGTAACGCTCTTTTCTTCCACGGAAAACCCTTCCGCTTCCCAATAATCACGGCAATCTTCCACCTGTTCCCGGTACAGATCCTGTTCTTCTATTCGATATACCAAACATACTCTCATTTTTTTCTCCCGGATATCAAGACTCGCTCGCGCGTCTTGCGCACCGGATCCGGTTCTCTATAGCAAACATGATCCTACCCGAATTCGTGCGCATCCCCACAGAGCGTTTAACTCAATCGGAGCTTGTACCCCGACTGAGTATAGTTTGTCATAACCCATTAAATTTATTATAATGCAAACGCAGAAAAATCACAAAAAAACAGCCTGCAAACAAAGGATGAATCTTTGTTGCAGACTGTTTTGCATTGTTCTTATTATGATTAACCCTGCAGGAGAGAAAGTACACCCTGGTTCGACTGATTAGCCTGTGCCAACATCGACTGACCTGCCTGAGCAAGAATGTTCGAGTTGGAGTACTTAACCATCTCTGTTGCCATATCGGTGTCACGGATTGCACTCTCTGCGGAAGTTGTATTCTCAACTACGTTATTTAAGTTATTCACAGTGTGCTCAAGTCTGTTCTGGATGGCACCAAGATTGGATCTCTGTGTGGAAACGGATTCCAAAGCAGACTTGATATATCCAATGGATTCACTTGCTGCATCTGGTGTGGAGATTGATACCGTATTAAGTCCAAGCACGGTAGACTTTACACCTGCGATGGAGATCGTAAGAGTATTTCCGCTTTCGGAACCAACCTGTAAAGAAACATTGGTAAAGTTACCATCCAACAGGTTCTGCTCATTAAAGGTTGTGGAAGAAGCCACACGATCGATCTCGGAAACTAACTGCTGTACCTCTGCATCAAGATACTCACGATCCTTTGTCATGTTTGTGCCGTTTGCTGCCTGTACTGCCAACTCGTTCATACGCTGTAACATATCATGAACTTCGCCTAATGCACCTTCAGCTGTCTGTACGCAGCTGATGCCGTCCTGGCAGTTGGATGAAGCCTGTGTAAGACCTCTGATCTGACGTCTCATTTTTTCGGAGATTGCAAGACCTGCTGCATCATCTGCTGCTCTGTTGATCTTGTAACCGGAAGACAACTTCTCGGTTGTCTTTGCTAAAGAGCTTGTTGTTAAGCCTAACATTCTGTTAGAGTTCATTGCTGTAAGATTGTGCTGTACTACCATAATTTTTTCCTCCTTGAATTAAACCAATTCATCCTTTTTTCAGTGTTTGTTCTGTAACATGCTTGCTGTAACATGTTCCTTACACCTTATATATCGGTGGAGGCAAAAAAACCTTAACCCCTTTTTTTAAATTTTTTTATTTTTTTTGGTTTCGCCCAAAATCCTCAACACTTCCTCCGCACGAACCTCCCAAGAATGTCTCTTTTGTGCCTTGGCCCTTCCGTTTTCGCCAATCATCTTCCATGCGTCGTTTTGCAATAGTTCTCTGATCAATTCCGGTAGCCGCTGTGTCTCATCCAGTCGAAAGATCACAAGATCTGTTCCGTCATTAAAGTTTTTGGCAACCGCCTCCGAATAGTCCGTAAGGCAAACGCTCCCCGATCGCATAATATTCAGTACGCGTTCCGTCAACCCATTCTTATGCCAACTCATGACATTCAATCCGATCTTCGCCTTAGAAAACTCCACCAGCGCCTCTCCCCCCTTTACCTCGGGATGTCGCACAAGCATTTCCTGCATCGGAAACGCATCCCAACTGTTTCCGTAGACATGAAGTTTATAACCATGCTCCACAATGCTTCGGATCACTTTATCCCGATAATAATTGATAACATACTGGCAAACATGCTTCATCTTTCTTACGCGATCCGCGCTTTCCTCGTCCGATACATAAGTCCCGTTTTCTTTTTGCATCTCACACATACCAAAAAAGAACGTTTCGCCGCTGTGCGTGATCATATGATCATAATACTCTTTTTCCTCGTGACGAAACACACCCGCAAACGGAAGCTGATAAGCCCCAAGAAAAGAAATATCATACGGCCTCTCCTGTAATGTTTCCCATTCCGATCCGCATCCACCCGGCGGTAAAACTACGGCTTCATATCCGTAATACTTCCGGATAAAGTCCGCATAATTACCATCCTGACATAAAAACGTACAGTCTTTTGGCATTGCTTTGATCATATCCTGATTAAAAACCGGATTGTCCAGCCAGAACTGCAATTTCTTACCGGAAAGGGATTGAAAAAACACATTTTTAAATGCAGCCGCTTGAAACCCCAAAACTGCTTTGTATATCGTTTTTTCCATATCATCATAATCCAGTTGTCCGGCAATCCCCGCATGAACGGCAACACCTTTTTTAACCAACGCCTTTGTAATTTCTTCTGAAAACTGTCGAAGTACACCGCTACATACATCTTCATCCCCGTAAAAGACCAGGATTGGCGCCGTGTATTCATTTATCTTTTGAAATCGATCACCGGAAGTCATATCACGAAACGCCCGCTCAAACACTTCTTTCATGCCGACATTCCGTGCAAGATCGTACACCTGCCGCAAAACC
>JAILOQ010000088.1 GCA_024690725.1 Lachnospiraceae bacterium | reverse complement strand
GTGTGGGTAATGCTTTATGAGTGATACGTTAAAACAAAAACTGAAGATTGCAATGCCGATCCTTTTATACGGTGTGATCTATGTGATCGTCTTTCATTATTTGGAAGTACGTGAGGTTCGGCAATACTACATTCCGGAACTTATGGCGGATCAAAGGATCCCGTTTGTTCCGGAGTTTATTGTATTTTACTTGGGATGGTTTCTTTGGATCCCGTTTATCTGCGTATATGCGCTCTTTACGGACGAATCCGCCTTTCGAAAGACCGGGTTGTACCTTTGTCTCGGCATGACCTTCTTTTTGGCGATTTCGGCGGTACTTCCCACAAAACTGTACTTACGACCATTGGTTGTGGAAAACACCTTCTTTTCTCAGGCGGTGCGAATTTTGTATCACACAGACACCTCGACGAATGTGTTTCCAAGCATCCATGTGTATAATACCGTTGCCGTCCTGGTCTGTGTGTTTGAAGCACAGGGCCGTTTGTTTCAAAGGAAAGCATTTCGCCTGTGTGCGATCGGAATGTCTTTGGGGATCATCCTTTCGACCCTCTTTTTAAAACAGCATTCCATCCTCGATGTGATCGGTGGCCTTTTGTTATATCCCCTGATCCGTTTTTGCTGCAACCTTTATGCGGACAGAAAGCGGACGGAAGCGGAGAGCGAGACCTGTGTTACCGAATAATATGCTACGCAGAAAATAAATGAGTGAGACTATGAAAAAGATTTTGAGCATCATCGTACCAAGTTATAATTCCGAAGCCTATTTGGAGCGCTGCATTTCGTCCTTACTCCCCGGAGGAGAGGATTTGGATATCATCATTGTCGATGACGGATCTAAGGATGCAACGGCCGAAATAGCAGACCGCCTGGTCAAAGAACATCCTTCTTTTATCCGGGTGATCCACAAAGAAAACGGAGGACACGGTTCCTGTATCAATGTTGGTATCAAAGAAGCCAAGGGAACGTATTATAAGGTTGTTGACAGCGATGACCGCCTTTCCGAAGAAGGCTTGCATGCGGTCCTTTCTTATCTGAAGGAAGTAATCCGTCGAAATATTTCGCTTGATATGTTGCTGACCAATTACGTGTATGACAAGAAGGATGCCAAGCGGAAGTTCATTATGAAGCCAAAGGGGATCCCGAAGGATACCATGCTCGGTTGGGATGATATCAAGCATATCAGAAAGTATCATTACATTCTGATGCATTCGATCATTTACCGGACGGAAGCGATCAGAGAGTGTAAGCTAAAGCTTCCCGAGCATACGTTTTATGTGGATAATATCTTTGCATTCCAGCCCCTTCCTTATATCAAAACGATCTGTTATAAGGATATCGACCTGTATTATTACTATATCGGGCGCGAAGGGCAGTCGGTAGCGGAAGAAAATGTGATCCGTCAGATCGATCAATATATCACGGTCGTAAACACCATGACGCAGATCTATCATGACAGCAAAGAGATCGATTCTTCACCGGTATGCAGAAAATATATGCTGGATTATCTGGAGATCATCTGCTCGATCACCTGTGTTTTTCTGAGCATCGATCCGACGGAAGACGACTTGAAAAAGAAAAAAGAGCTGTGGGAATCGATCCAGAAGATCGACGACCAGGCAGCGGAAGAGTTACAGCATCGTGTAACATTAAGACTGACGAACCTCCCCGGGAAGATGGGGTGCTCCGTCAGCAAAAGATTATATCGTTTGTGCTCCGGTGTATTGGGACTGAATTAGTCTCAATACACCGTTTTAATTTACAAAAAACAGAAAGCCGTTCGTATCAGCATAAGCGGAAAACACCGAACACTTTTCCGAGGATCATACAATCCTCTACGATGATCGGATCCATCGTGTCATTCTCCGGCTGAAGACGGATATGATCGCTTTCTTTATAGAAGGTCTTCACAGTAGCGGAATCCTCTACAAGGGCAACGACGGTATCTCCGTTACGAGCCGTATTACATTGTTTAACGAAGACATAATCCCCGTCCATGATACCGATATTGATCATGGATTCACCCTGTACGCGCAAAACAAAGGTCTCTTCATTGCCGCTCGGAATGAAATCCGCGGGAATGGGGAAGTAGCCCTCGATATTCTGCTGTGCTAAGATCGGCTGACCGGCTGCAACGGTACCGACGATCGGAATGGAAGAGGTCTCACGACGTACCATCTGAAAACTGTCATCACAGATCTCGATCGCTCTCGGTTTGGTCGGATCTCTGCGGATATAGCCGTTTTTCTCCAATGTTTCCAAATGTGCATGCACGGAAGAAGTGGACTTTAAATGAACCGCTTCACAGATTTCACGCACGGCAGGCGGGTATCCCTTCTCTAAAATTTCTTCTTTTAAAAATTCAAGTATTTCCGTCTGTTTTGCAGTGATCTTACCCGGCATAGGTTCTCCTCCTAACATTCATTCAAAAGAACTACATCTTGTTGCTTTTTCATGATTATAACACAATTTTGTAAAAAAGCAAACATACATTCCGAAAATTTGTTCGATTTTATGTTGACAAATCGAACAAATGTTTTATATAATACCGATATAAGAACAGTTGTTCGATGCACGAGCTTTTCGGGGAGGAATCAATCATGAGGCACACAAGGATAAATACAGGTTATCGTAAACCGTCTGATCGAAATAATCATAATAACAGAAGAATGAAAAGAGCAGCTCGTAAATGGAGTTTTTGGGCCGTTTCCGCATTGTTTGTATTGATCGTGGGGATTTCCGTATTCAGCATGACCGCAAAGGCGAAATCGAGCGCAGGAATGGATGAGACATTATATTATACGTCTTATACGATCCGTTCCGGCGAAACTTTATGGTCGATCTGTGAGGATCATGCGGATCCGGATCATTATAAAAATACAAAGGAATATTTTAAGACCGTGATCGAGTTAAATCAGATTTCCGATACGGAATACATCGAGAGTGGAAATCATTTGGTGTTACCGTATTATAAATAATCTTTTCATCCAAAGAAAATGACTTCGGGGTATCCGAAGTCATTTTTATGTCTGTATTTTTGAACGGAAAGAGGGGTTTCCCGATCCTTCCAACTATTCGCAAAAGACAAGTTTTGCGAATAGTAATTAGTTAAAAAAGCCCAAAATACGGCTAATAGCCCAATTCTTCGGAATCCAGGATTACTGTGAACGGTCCGTTGTTTACCAGACTCACCTGCATATATGCACCGAATTTTCCGGTGGCAACATTAAGTCCTGACTCTTTACATTTTTTAATAATGTATTCGTAAAGATCTACGGCGTGATCCGGTTTACCCGCTCGAATGAAGCTTGGACGATTTCCGTGCTTACAATCCGCATAGAGAGTAAATTGCGATACCAAGAGCAACTCTCCTTTTGCATCAAAGATATTGATATTGGTCTTGCCGTTTTCATCCTCAAATATTCGCAGATTTAACAGCTTTTGGATCATTTTATCCGCTGTGGCATAGGTATCCGTGTCGGAAACACCGATCAGGACCAAAAGTCCTTGATCGATCGCGCCGACAATTTCATCGTCAATGGAAACACTTGCCTGTAAGACATTCTGCGTTAAAAATTTCATGATTCTTCCTCATTGTTGTCTGCACCGGCCTTCGATACAACATTTTCTGTTCTGGATTTATCTGTTCCGGATTTATCCGTAGCGCCATCATCGGTTTCTTCCTTCGGTATTTTCCTTAGGCGACGTTTTTGCACGGATTTCTCGTTCTTTCGGGAATTTCTCCGGTCTTCTTCCGTTAATTGTTTGAATTGACCGGTTCCGTCAATTTCTTCCAAATACACGTATTGGCTCGTTCCCGTAGGAAGATGTTTCTCTTCCAGGTTCTTAATGACCTTTCTGCGGATCGAAGCATAGATCAGCGCAAAGGTCGGACATCCGATGAGCATACCGATCACACCGAAGTATGCACCGAACAACGTAATGGAGAACAATACCCAGAAGCTGGATAACCCGGTGGATTCGCCCAAGATCTTCGGCCCGAGGATATTTCCGTCAAATTGCTGCAACAGAAGGATCAGAAGGATAAACTTCAAACCATTGATCGGACTGATCACGAGGATCAACAGTGCACAGGGAATACCGCCGATAAACGGTCCGAAGAACGGAATGATGTTCGTTACACCGATCACCACACTGATCAAAACCGGATAATTGATCTTAAGTATTGACATCAGGATGAAGCACAAAATTCCAATGATTAAAGAATCAATTAATTTTCCGCTGATAAACGCTCCGAAGATCCTGTTCGCATACCGAAAATCTTCCAGGATCTGGTTCGCACGATCACGCTTACAGAAAGAATAAACGATCTTCTTTGCCTGACCCGCAAAGGTTTCTTTCGCGCCGAGAACATATACGGAAACGATAAAGCCGATCACAACATTCCAAATTCCCTTTGCAACGCCGAACACACCGCTTGATACCGTGGAAAGCAGATCGGTCGACTGTGATACAAAATTCTTGTTGAACCAGCGATTGATCTCTTCATAATACTTATTGGAAATGGTTGTGAAGTATTCTTCAAAAGTTGAATTATTCTTTAATATCTTATCTCCCCATTCCTCGAGATTCTGAATATAAATAGGAAACTGGAGGATAATACTCTGCACACTCGCGATCACTTCTTTTAATACGATGTAAAAGAAGATATAAAGCAGATAAAAGGTCAAAAACATTGTGATCAAAATGGCGAGTGCCCGCAATCTCTTTTTGGCCCCATGCGTATCTGTTTGAATCTTCAGTTTTTTATAGAGCGGGATTAAAATTCCGTTTTCAAAAAAGTTGCAGATCGGTGTCAGAATGTAAGCGAATACCAGCCCGATGATAATCGGCGAACACACTTTTAAACATCGCTCGATCCATGCAAACACACTGGTAAAATTCGATATGATCAGTGCAAATACAACAACAGCCGCAAGTACCAAAAATGCGGTGATCCCCCATTTTACATAGTGGGAATTCTTTTTGATTTCAGGTTCCACTATTCCGATTACTTCCTTTCAAATAAAAACTGATAAAAACCAACTGCAGGATCCATTTCCATTATAACACGAACAGCGTGCAATTCTCACTTATCCGTTTGCAATTTCATCCAGCATGCCGCAGGAATAAAAATATACGATCGCCTGGCAGCGGGAAGAGAATTCCTCGGTTTCGAGAAGCCTTGCACACTCTTCCTTAGAATAGAATCGTGTTTTAATATCTTCATTTTCCGAGGTGTGATCGGAAAAGTTTCCTTCCACCTGACAAAAAACGATCTGCGTACGAACATCGGACATCGCAACCGCCGCAAAACTGGGAGGCAAGATCTTTATGATCTTCTTTACCTTCAATCCCGTCTCCTCGTACAATTCGCGGTCTATGCACTGTTGTACGGTTTCGTCCGCTTCCTTGCGACCGGCACAGAGATTGTAGATATAGCGGTTTACACCCATGCGGAATTCACGTAACAAAAGCATCTTTCCTTCGTGAAACGCCACTATGGAAAGGCCGTTCATATTCTGACCAAGTTCCTCTACGGAAGAAAGATCGTTATAACTTACGATCTCAAATTTCTTTTCCCGATCGGATTTGTTTAAATACGTAAGTTCATACGTCTTTAAATATTTGCCGTCTCTGACTTTATCAAAGCGCAAAAGTTTCATAAAGGCCGGCCTCCTTACATTGCTCAACAAGCGATAGTTCATCTTTTTTTCTGGTCAGTTCCATCAGCTGCAAGCCGGTGATATCTATGACATTTGTTTTTACGGAATCCTTCAAAACAAGGGCATGCATACGGTTCATAAGGCTTGTTTGTTCGGCCTGATCGCCGTTCATGAAATCGATCAGGATCATACCGCTTAAATTTCTGCACCGTAACTGCGTTGCGATCTTGATCGCCGCTTCTTTGTTCGTTTTATGGATCAATTCCTGCTTGGTGATCTTGCTTTGATCCTTGCCGGAATTGACATCGATGGTCGATAAGGTCTCATTGGAATCAAATACGAGATATCCGCCGGATTTCAACCATACTTTCCTGCCCAAAGCCTCGTGAAGCTTCGCTTTTAACTCATACAAAGAAAGCAAGGGGAACGAAGTATCCGTATAAAGAGAAATCTCAGTACGATCCTCCGTAATTAAAACATCTTTGCATTTCTTTCCAATATTAACCGCGTTGGTCACCACTTTTTCCAAATCGGTCAATCTTGATTTTGCGAGCATACGGCATGTAAAATCCGGTTCCCAAAGCAAGGAATACATGGTCCGTTGTTCGCTGTATTGCTGCATTCTTTCTGCGGCCGACATGAGATTATCCAATTCGGTCATCCATATTTCTTTGCCGTGATCTTCTAAGGTGTCGTCGCGAAACAACGCATCCGCATTGGTACGGATCACAACGGAATGTCCTTTGGGATCGACCGAAGAAGCTAGTTGCGCCAAAACTTCCGCGTGTCTTCCCTTGATCTTTTTTGAAACACGCACTTCGTTCGCTCCGTTCATTGTCACAACGGAATAGAGGCCGGACAATACGATGTTTCTCGTCAGTACCGCACTCTTCGTCTTGACCGCTTCTTTGTTTACCTGTACAGGGATCACCTGCTCACAATGAAGTGTCTTAAGTTCTTCTTCCGAAAGCGGCAAAAATGCTTTTGTCCCTTTTTTGTATTCCACAAAGGCCGCACGAAGATTCGGTACGATCTCGGAAATGCGCCCCAAATAGACTTTTCCTACATCTCTTGTCTTTGAAAGATCAAAGCAGGCCTCCGCAAGTTCTTTTTCCTGTAATAAGAAGAAGGCCGAAACACCTTCTATCGTTGTAAAAATCGCTGTATCCATATATGCACCCCTAATCCATCATATCGGAAAATATGCACGTCTTTGTTCTTAAAAGCCTTAAATCCCCTATGTTTATTAGCGTTTATACCCATCTATGATTACCGGACTCCGGCTTCTTCCAAGGGAAGTAGTTTTCCTTCGTCTGTACGGTAATATATTTCCATGCGTTTGATCACAAAATCCAATTTTTGCGACTCCTTACCCATCCATTTGAAATACGCATCCATGACAAAGGCAGGATTCAGATTTCCGGCGCTCGACGCATCCAAGAACAGATAAATCTCTTCATCCATGACCTTGTATTCAAATATGAAGTCTTTGATGTTCAATTCCTTCACACTGCGTTTCGTTTCTTTTTCGTAAAGGATCTCAGGTTGCGCCATAAAAGCTTCAAAGTGCTCCGTAAGAGAAAGTTCCGGAAAATGCCCGTCTCTGAGACGGATCGTATATCCCGCAGCCGCAATGGAAGCCATGGCATTGCCTGCGTCATCCGGCAGCTCTCTGACATTGATGATATCCACACCCGTCGCCATAACGGCCGATAACCGTTCTTTGATCAGGTCGGGTTCCACCTTTTCCTCAAACTCCACATCAAAATACTCGCCGTCCGAATATACGCCGACACCCAGGGGCTGCGCAAACGACATGATCTGATGCGGCGAAAACCCGGTCGAATACGCGATCGGCAGACCGGAACGCCGAAAAGCCTTCTGGAAGAAACGCATCATATCCAGATGGCCGATGAAGATCATAATATCATATTTTGAAAATTTGATTCGATATTTCATTTCGGACAATATTCTCCCGTACCGTAACAAGCGGCACCGCAACCACTGCAGGCCATGCTGCAATTGGGCGTTACCTGATTCTTTGCGGCATTCTTCCATTCCCGCAGCAAAAAGGCCTTTGTCACGCCACAGCTGATGAAATCCCATGGAAAAAGCTCATCTTCTTTGCGGACGCGTGTGGTGTAAAAATCCACATCCAGACCGCATTCTTCAAAGCAGGATAACCATACGTCGTGATGATAGTATTCGCCCCAGGCATCGTAAAAACAGCCTTTTTTATATGCCTTTTCGATCACATCGCTGAGTCTTCGGTCGCCTCTGGCAAATACGCCTTCCAAAACCGAGACATCTGCCTCATGATACATATAACGGATACTCTTTTTATTCAACTGCGCAAGGACGGCCGATTTTACGACATCCGCCTTGTGCAGAAAATCTTCTTTGGTCCCCATCGGCGCCCATTGCAGGGGCGTAAACGGCTTCGGGATAAAGAAAGAGCTCGATGCCGTGATCTGTACTTTTCCCGTGCGTTCTTCCTTGGGAACGGTCTCATAATACAGACGCGCGATCTGATCGGCAAGTTCGGCGATCGCAACCGCATCCTCATCCGTTTCAAACGGAAGGCCGAGCATGAAGTAAAGCTTTACCTTATTCCACCCACCGGAAAATGCCATCTTTGCGCCACCCATGATGTCATCCACGGTCAGACCTTTGTTTATGACATTTCGCATGCGCTGACTGCCGGCTTCGGGTGCAAAGGTCAAAGAACTCTTCTTTACATCCTGTACTTTATTCATTACATCCAAAGAAAACGCATCGATACGTAACGACGGCAGAGAAATATTGACATGCCGCTTCGTGCATTCGTCGATCAGGCGATCCATCAGTTCCGGCAAATGACTGTAATCACTGGAACTTAAGGAACTTAGGGATATCTCTTCATGTCCCGTCGCATCCAGCATGGTCGTGGCATAATCCATCAGATAATCCACGCTGCGTTCGCGGACCGGACGATACAACATCCCGGCCTGACAGAATCTGCAGCCGCGGATACAGCCACGCTGGATCTCCAATACCACGCGATCCTGTGTAACACGCATATAAGGTACGATCGGATTCTTCGGATAGCTTACTTCGTTTAAATCCTTGATCAGTGTTTTTTCGATCCTTTCAGGAAGCCCTTCTTCCAGGCAAACGAATTCTTTTAAGGTACCGTCTTCGTTATAGTGCGCCTCATAAAACATGGGACAGTAAATACCTGCAAGCTTAGCCGCTTTCTTCAAAAAATCCACACGCTTTAAGCCCGCGGCTTTACATTCTTTGTACAGATCCAAAAGGGCCCGGTACCCCTCCTCTCCTTCTCCGATATAAAACAGATCGAAGAAATCCGCGATCGGTTCGGGATTATACGAACAAGGTCCTCCGCCGATCACGATCGGATCGGACTCCCTTCGATCCTTTGCGCGAAGAGCGATCCCGGAAAGGTCCAGGATCTGCAGTACGTTGGTATAGCACATTTCATATTGCAGCGTAATGCCGAGAAAATCAAAATCCCTGATCGGATCCTGACTCTCCAGGGCAAACAGCGGTATCTGTTCTTTTCTCAGGATTTCATCCAGATCCATCCAGGGCGAATAGACGCGTTCGCACCAGACATCGTCATAACGGTTCAGACGATCGTAGAGGATCTGAATTCCAAGATGGCTCATCCCGATCTCATAGACATCGGGAAAACACATAACAAAACGAATATCCACATCGGATACGTTTTTAGAGACAGCATTGATCTCCTGCCCGATGTAACGGGCAGGTTTATCAATGGTTAATAGAATTTCATCACTAAGAGCAAGTTTTCTCATGTATTATCTTTTTGCGAGATCTTCGGTAATATCTTCCCAGGTGACGCCCTTTTCCACCATCAGAACCATACAGTGATACAGGAAATCGGAAATCTCGTATTTTACCTCTTCCGGATTCGGGTTCTTTGCGGCGATCACAATTTCGGTTGCTTCCTCGCCAAGTTTCTTTAAGATCTTATCGATACCTTTGTCAAACAGATAATTGGTATAAGACCCTTCCTTCGGATGTATTTTTCTGTCCTTTATGACGTTCATCACGTTTTCAAAGACGGTCAGCGGATTGTCAACGTCTTCATTGACCATCTCGATCAGATCGCGGTAAAAGCAGCTGTAATTGCCGGTATGGCAGGCCGCTCCGACCTGTTTTACCTTCGCGAGCAAAGTATCGTTATCGCAGTCCACGGAAAGTCCTTTCAGATATTGGAAATGTCCGCTGGTCTCGCCCTTTAACCAGAGACTCTTTCTGGAACGGCTGTAATAATGCATACGTCCGGTCTTGCAGGTCTTCACATAAGCTTCTTCGTTCATGTATGCGACCATCAGGACCTCATTGCTGCGATAGTCCTGAACCACCACCGTTACCAGTCCGTTCTCACCGAGTTTAAATTCGGAAAACGGCATGGTGGGTGCAAACTGATGCACATCGATCCCGCGTTCCACGGCGATCTTCTTGATCGAATCGATCTCTTTGATATTGGCGGAAACCTGACGGCCGGTGATACCGGAAATCTGCTCCATTTCCAGATACTCCAAGGTCTTATCCAAGGAAATCTCGGGAAGGTTCGCAATGAGCGGAAGCTTTGTCATGGAAAAGGCTTTCTTTACGCCAAGTTCATCCAGACAAAGGAGTTCATCCATATACACGTCCACATCCGCGGTATCCTGCGGGATCTGGTCAGTCGAACGGAAGGTTCCGCCGATCTTGTCGCGCCCGAACTTCTTGGAGACTTCTTCCAAAATCTCAAAGGAACTGTCTTTGTTTAAGTTCAGATATGCTTTCTGACATCCTGCATAAAGGAGTTTTTTCACATCCTCCATACGTTTGATATTACCGGAACCGTAAACGGGAACACCCACACTGTCCGCGATCTGTTTGATCAAAAGGATCGCATCGTCATGTGTCTGATCGTTGTAAGACAGATCGAAGACCAAAATGGCATCGATATCCGCTTCGGCGTAACTTACGGCAAGTGCCACGGGATCTTCCGATATCACCGTCTGATCCGTGATGGAACGGATCGCCTTCTTTTCCGATAAATACATACTGGCTATAAATTTTTTCATCTTGTCTTAATCTCCCAGGGAACCTTTTGTGGACGGGATCCCTTTACATCTTTCGTCATATTTTACGGCCATATCCAGGCTCTTTCCGAAGGCTTTGAACATTGCCTCGATGATATGATGTGCATTTTCACCGCGCATCACATCGAAGTGCAGATTCATCATTGCACCGTAGGAAACGGAATAAAAGAATTCCTTCACGAGCTGCGTATCAAGTTCGCCGACCATCGGTACCGTAAAGTCTGCGTTTGACGCATAATACGGTCTGCCGCACAGATCTACGGAACAAAGAACGAGCGCTTCATCCATGGGAAGGATGAAATAGCCGAAGCGATTGATCCCGGCTTTGTTGCCCACCGCTTTTGCGATCGCTTCGCCAAAGACGATACCGCAATCCTCCACGCTGTGGTGTCCGTCGATCTCAAGATCGCCTTTTACGCTGACTTCCAGATCGAAATATCCGTGCTTTGCGAAACCGCAAAACATATGATCCAAAAATCCGATCCCGGTATCCGCCTTGCAGACACCGCTTCCGTCAAGATCCAATGTGATCGTAATATCTGTTTCTCCGGTTTTTCTGGAAACCGTTACTTTTCTGGACATAATTGCCTCCTATAAATTTGCTTTGAGTTTATGCACCAAATCCATGATCCTCTGAGATTCCATCTTCATACTCACCTGATTGACGATCATGCGTGCGGAAAGCGGACAGATCTCTTCCAAAACCACAAGTCCGTTTTCTTTCAAGGTGGAACCGGTCTCCACGATGTCGACGATCACATCCGAAAGACCGACGATGGGGCCAAGCTCAACAGAACCGTTTAACTTGATGATATCCACAGTCTGATGCTTTTTGTTGTAAAAATAATCCTTTGCGATATGCGGGTATTTGCTGGCCACGCGGATCATTTCATGGTGCTGCAACAACTCTCTCGCACTCTCCGGTCCGCAGACACACATTCTGCATTTTCCAAAGCCAAGATCCAATACCTCATAGGCTCTTCTGCCTTCTTCCAGCAAAGTATCCTTTCCGACAACACCGATATCCGCTGCGCCGTATTCCACATAGGTCGGAACGTCCGGTCCTTTTGCAAGGAAGAACTTAAACTTCAGTTCTTCATTGACGAAGATCAGTTTTCTTGTCGATTTATCTTTCATTTCCTCGCAATGTACACCGATCCGATCCAGTATATCCAGTGTTTTATTTGCAAGTCTTCCTTTGCCCAAGGCAAAGGTAATGTATCTCATATCCTCACTCATAACAAAATCCTTTACAGTTTTTTGGCGCCCTTCGCATCGATCTTGAGAACCTCTTTTGCATGATGCTTTTCGCCGAGTTTTTTATAATACGCTTCATTTCTTTTCTCGTCGAGCACGAAGACCGCCATCCGGTCACCGAGCGCTCTGGCCTGATTCACAAACTGCAAAGCAAGCTTCGTATCTTCTTTTGCAAATACCGCGTACGTCACATCTTGATCATAGGATTGTAATAATTCACGACTTGCAAGTGCCTGCAAAAGGCCGTCGAGAACTACCATACAGCCGACCGCCGGAGCTTCCTTTCCAAAGTAAGAAACCAGCTGATCGTAGCGACCGCCGAGTAAAATGGCATCACCGGTTCCGTAGGTATACCCCTTAAAGATCATGCCGGTATAATAATGATAACGACTGACGAGACCCAGATCAAAGGAGACATATTTCTCATCTCCGTAGAAACAGATCAGGTTATAGAATTCCTTCAAGCGCGCGATAGCGGCACGGCTCACATCGTTATGCACAAGTTCCTGCGCTTCTTCCAACACCTCCGCAGAACCGAACAACTCCGTGATCCGCAAAAACGCATCGGTATTTTCTTTGCTGATATTCTTTTCCTGCAAGACTTCTTCCACACCGAAGAGATTCTTGTCGGAAATATATTCTCTGAGTTCATCTTCCGTTTCTTCCGAAAGCTTTGCTTCCTGGCAGATTCCCTTAAAGAAGCTGACATCACCCACACTTACGGTAAATTCCTTCAAGCCGGAAGCCTTCAGCGCGGATACGGCCAGATGCACGATCTCGGCATCGGCATACACACTTCCGTCTCCGATAAACTCCACGCCCATCTGCGTAACTTCTTTGAGCTTTCCCTGAAGATTCGACGTATTGGTATAGGTCTCTCCCTCATAGCAGAGACGGATCGCCGCCTCATCCTCCACAAAATACTTGGAAGCCGCTCTTACCACACCGGGCGTTAAGTCCGGACGAAGCACGAGCGTATTGCCTTCTTTGTCAAAGAATTTATAGAGTTCCTTGCTCGGCGTCGTTCCGATATCGGAACCGAAAACGTCGAAAAATTCGAATGTCGGGGTTTGAATATCTTCATAACCGAAGGTATGGAACACATCGGAAATCTGCTGTTTTACCCATAATTTGGAATGCAGTTCGCTTCCGTATATATCCCTGACACCTTCCGGCGTATGGATCAGTTTTTTCATAAACACTCCTCTTCTGTGCGAAGTCCTTCGTAAATCGTCGCAACACCTTGATTTTCCTATGTTTGCGCACACAGAATTAGTATAAATTATTTATAAATTTATGTCAACTTTTTGACGGATCATCCTTCGGTTTCGCGGTCGTTTAAATCCTTTTGCAGCATTTCCAGATACGGCACCCAAATCCCGTTTTTCACTTCAAAATCCCAGGCATGATCGAGTTCATCAAAGCGAAAGCTCTTTCTTCCGCCGGTTTCCGCCCTCTCCCAAAACGGCATCAACTCCCTGAGCCGCAGGTAAAACAAGATGTCTTTGTGCGTGTAATACAGCAAAAAGAACGCGATCCCGCCCTGCTTTTCAAAGTCCTGCATAAACTTCACCTGATGCTCGTGAATATTGGCAATGGCATAGGTGTCCACCGCACTTTCCTTCGCATCAAAACAGACCGGAATGGACTGCACCACACCGATGTAGTCTACGGTACTTTGCTTATCGAAATACGCGAGCGTGATATGCCTGCTCTGCTGATCGATCTTGACAGGCGTTATGGGCGTAGGGATCTTTTGCATCAGTGCAAGCCCCTGATCCCTGTATTTATCGTTTGTTCGATTGACCATTTCTTCGAGCGTCGAGCCTCTCAGCCCGCGGCTGTTCCATGTTCCCATTTCTCTTCCTCATCCGCATGTTTTACATGCTTTATCCGCTGATCCTATTCACAGGCCCCTGCCGCCGATCCATTCGCTGATTCACAGGCCATCGCAGGTTCCATCCGCAGATACGCAAGCCTCTCTGCCGGCTTATCCACCGATCATTCGCCAAGCATCCACAAGGCCTTATCCAATATTTTGCTGTCATCGCAAACAACTTCCATGCCGCGATATCTGTCATCATTCGGAAAAACAACGCGATATGCATGCAAGATCTGATAGCGGTTCTTTATTTCCTCGGAAAGCGGATCCTTACGTTTCCCCATGTATTTTCCGTCCCCCGCCAAAGGAAACCCACGATCCGCAAGCTGTGCACGGATCTGATGGCTCTTTCCGGTATAGATCTTCACCTTGCAGAGCGTATATTCCTGTCCGTGAAACATCGCGAAACGTTCCGGCCATACCTCGGTCTTTAAATATGCAGCTTCCCCTTCTTTCGGACGCGTCCGGGACAAAGAAACCTTGTTGGCCGCCTCATCCTTTGTCATATACCCTTCGAGCAGGATATGCTCCGTAAGCCTTCCCAAAACGATCGTGCGATAATATTTTTCCAGGGAGTGATCCTTGATGATCCGGGAAAGATATTGGGAACCGGAAAGGCTTTTCCCGCACAGGATCAGTCCCGAAGTGTTGCGATCCAGCCGGTTACAGACGGATGGTCGAAAGGTTTCCAACTCTTCCTTTGTGATCTTCCCTTCTTTTACCAGATAGGAGATCAGATATTCGTTTAAGGACACATCGTCTTGCGAGGCCTTTTGACTCAGCATCCCCGCGGGCTTTGAAAAGATCAGGATATCGTCATCTTCATATATGACGTTCAGATCGTCCGGCAGTGACAATTCTTTAGAGGCAGACGATGATCCTTCGGTTTTCGCGAACTTTTCATACGTCTCGTCACTCAAATAAAACCGGATCACATCTCCGGTTTTCAGAATTTCTTTGCCGTCCGCTTTTTTCGCATTTACAACAAAATTCTTCTTGCGAAGCATTTTGTAAATAAACCCCGTCGTTGCATGGGGGAGGCGTTTGGCAATATATTTGTCGAAGCGCTGACCGGCTTCGTTTTTCGAAATCACGAACTCCTTCATTACAATGAAATCTCCGTCATCAAACGAAATACCGCTTCATCCTTTTTACTGTCTTCCGTTTCCTTCTCGGACAGTTCCTTTAAGCGTTTTAAAAACCCGTCACGATCCGTAAACATTCCGCAGACCACATTATGACCGTTCTGCTTGGCGATCGAGTTGATATGCTCCTCGATATCCCCGGTCTCTTCGGGGTGATTCTTTAAAAGGCCGTATACATAGCCGTTTTTAACGATCAGGCCGGAAACCTCATAATTCTTTTTGTATGTCGTGAAAACAAAGCCGTATCCACTGACGAAATCCGCAAACACACCTTCCATTGCGTCATGATCGTCTTTGCTGCAGCCGTGATAACGATAGTACATAACGGCGCTTACCAAAGAGTTACTGGCAGGCAAAAGGCCCAATACCGCAACGATCGTAAGAAGGTTCTTATTGCTTCCGCTGGTTACGAATCCAACGAGATACAAGCCCAAAGACAGGGCAAAAAGCAGAATCGTCTGGATGGTGATCCGTTTCTTTTTCCATTCGTAATACGCAAATTCACCCTTGTAATATTTCTTCAAATTCTTCCTCCGTTAATTCCCGAAATGAGCCTTTTTCCAAGGTCTCATCCAGGGAAAGATTTCCGATCGCCGTGCGCTTCAGATATGTGACTTCTCCTCCGAGCGCCCGGATCATCCGTTTCACCTGATGATACCTTCCCTCGGTGATCGTCAGATACCCGCGAAAGCCGTCGCCGTCAAGCGTAACATCGTAAAGTGCGGCGGGTTTCGTGCGTGTCTCGTCTCCGATATCAAGCCCTTCTTTGACCAGGTCCTCTGCGTGATCCGAAAGCCGACCTTTTCCTTCAAAATAATAGGTCTTCTTCACATGGCGTTTCGGATGCATGATCCGATGCACAAACGCACCGTCATCTGTTAAAAGAAGGAACCCCTCGGTATCCTTATCGAGCCGTCCCGCGATCAAAAGGCGTTTCCGTAATTCCGGCGGAAAATAGGAAAGAACCGTTTTCTCCTTTGCATCTTCCGTTGCACTGACGCAGCCGGCGGGCTTGTGAAACATATAATACAGATGTTCCTTTCGTTCGACAATCTGCCCCCGGAAACATACCACATCGTTTGCGAAAACCGTGGCGCCGGGATCTTTTTCGACCGCGCCGTTGATCGTTACGGCCCCGTTACGTATGTACTTTTTACACTCACTTCGTGTACCGACGGAAATATCGGATAAGTATTTGTCTAAACGCATAGGATTCCAAAAGAAAAACTGCACGAATCGTGCAGTTTCTCGTCAATTTCATTAAATCAGATCAATTCCGCCACCGTTACCGGCATCGCCACCGTTCGGCTTCGGTCTTGCAACAGGAACATCAACTGCATTTTCTTCCTGAATTTCAGCCATGGCATCCACCGGATACAGTTGCGCTCTGTTAGCGGTTACGATCTCCAAGGTCTCGTTTAAGGAACGAAGGAGATTCTCATAACGATTGGATGCAGTCTCAATACTGTGTGTCAGGATATCTTCGATTCCTGCCAACTGATCATCCGTATAAACCGTTGCGGCATCACGCATTTGATTTGCTTCGATCGTAGCCTGATCGATGATCTCCTGTGCCTGTCTGTTCGCCATCGCAACGATCTCTTCCGCTTGCTCGTATGCCTGACGCATGATCTCCTGCTCATTGACCAATTCGGATGTATGCACTGCGGCTTCCTTTAATATCTGTTCCGCCTGCTGATGTGCATCCGCCAAAATGGCTTCCTGATTCTGGATGATCTTACGATATCTTCTGATCTCATCCGGAGCCTTTCTGCGAAGATCGTTCACCAGCTCCATAACATCTTCGGTATTTACGATGATATTGGTACTGCTCATGAACTGCAGCTTGCAGCTTGAAAGGTAATTCTCCAGATCATCGATCGCCTGTTCTATTTTACTTGTTTGTTCACTTCTCTCTGCCATGACATCTCCTACACCTTTTACTTATTTTCTATCCTGCTCGGCATATTTTGCTTCCAATGCGTCCGCCACAAAATCCGGCACGCAAGGGGACACATCCCCTTGGAAATATGCAATCTCCTTTACACTGGAACTGGAAAGATACGAATATTGCAGATCTGTAGTGAAGAACACCGTATCCAAGTCCCCATGGGAAAGCAAATGATTGGTCTGCGATACCTGAAGTTCGTATTCGAAATCGGTGATCGCACGGAGTCCTCGGATCACACAATGTACATCCTTGGATTTCGCATAATCGATCAACAGACCGCTGAAAGAATCCACCTTGACATTGGGAAGATCCTTTGTTGCCTCCTTTAGCATTTTAACACGTTCATCTACAGAAAACAATGAAGATTTCTTAACATTATAGAGAACGCTGACGGTCACTTCATCGAAGATCGCCGCAGCCCGTTTGATGATATCCAAATGTCCGTAGGTTACCGGATCAAAACTTCCGGGATAGATCGCTTTTTTCATTCTGCCACATCCTTTTTCAAAAATACATGCATGTTATTCTTATATTTCTTGACTTTCGTTATCGTAAAGGGCAATTGGTCGATATAGGAAATATCCGTATCCACGGCCGCTTCGAATATAACGAGCGTATCTGCGTTTATGATGGGCGACGTGGAAAGGTATTCCAATACTCTTCGCTCAAGTTCTTTGTGATACGGCGGATCCATAAATACGATATCAAAGACCTCTCTATACTCCAACATCATCATGGAGACAAACGCGTCCTGCTTTAACAGCTGCGCTTTGTCGGTAAAGTGCGTATGTTCCAGATTCTGTTCGATACAAGCCTGCGCTTCCTTTGCGGAATCCACAAATACCGCCTTCTCGGCTCCGCGGCTTAACGCTTCAATACCGATCCCGCCGCTTCCCGCAAACAGATCCAAAAACTTACAGCCGGGAATATCAAACTGTATCATGTTAAAAAGCGTTTCTTTGATCCGGTCAGTCGTTGGCCTGGTATCCTCCCCTTCGGGTGTTACAAGCTGTAAACTTCTGGCCTCTCCGGCTATCACTCTCATAGATCATCCTCTTACTTTCGTACCCTTTGCCGCACGGTGATTCAACTTCAGTTTTTGCAGCTCGATCTGTCGTTCGCCGTATTCGTAAATGGATTCTACCGCATTTTGGATGTAGAAGACTTCATCGATCTCATCCTTTGCGGAGAGGTTCATTCCTTTTACGCCGGCTGCCGTTTTCTTCATGGTCGGGATCTCATCCACCGCAAAGCGGAGGAAATACCCATCCTTTGACTTCAGTACGACGGATGTCGCATCGTTTAATGCATTTACGGAGATCACCTCATCGCCGTCGTTTAACTTGGTCGCTGCCACCGTTCGCTTGCTGACGTCGAATTCTCCGCCGTCGACGATCTTGCAGAAACTGTTCTTTGTCACGAAGATCAGACGATACAGGTTCACCTCGCTCTGCGAGCAGGCATAAATGATCACATCCTCTTCGGACTTATAGTTACTGATGTTGTCGATCGGAACGCCCTTGTCGCGGAACTTGCCAAGCGGCACATCTTCGACCTTGATCGTGTGCATCTGCCCGGATGCGGTAAAGATGCAGACCTTTGCCTGACTCTTCAGTTTGAAGAGGAACTTGCTCTCTTCATCCGCAGTCTCTTTGTTTCGTTCATATGTGGGAACATCGATGAGCCTTGCATAACCAAAACGGTCCATCATGAAGTATACATCGATCTCTTCTGCCTTCTTTTCCACATATACGGCTTCTTCCGCATTTGTGATCTCTGTCTTTCGTTTCTGTCCGTATGCCTTCTTGATCCCGTCCAATTCCTCGATCAAAACCTGCGTCATGGAGGAACGGCTTGAGAGAATATCCTCGTAGCGATAGATGTTCGCTACCGTCTCTTCATGTTCTTTTAACAGGGCGTTGATCTCCAGACCGATCAGCTTATACAGACGCATCTCTAAAATCGCATTGGCCTGACGCTCGGTAAACATGAGCTGCTGGGCCATCAGCTTGGATTCCTTGGATTTGAAACGGATTCCATCGGTAATACCTTCCACGAGACATTTCTTGGCCATGGCACGATCCGTTGAACCGCGCAGGATCTCGATGATCAGATCGATCAGGTTGCAGGCCTTGATCAGGCCTTCCTCTACTTCACGCTTTTCCTGTTCTTTGGCTAGAAGGTTTGTATACTTTCTGGTCGCCACTTCGAACTGAAAGTCTGCGCAATGCTTAAAGATCTGATCCAAAGACAAGGTCTCGGGACGACCGGATGCCACCGCGAGCATATTGACACCGAAGGTATCTTCCAGCTTCGTCTTTTTGTAGAGCATGTTGATAAACTGCTCCGTGTCGGTATCGCGCTTGCATTCGATCACGATACGAATGCCTTCTTTTCCGGACTGGTTGGTGATATCCACGATATCGTTCGTTTTCTTCGTCTCAGCAAGTGCGGCCACATCCATAAGGAATTTGGAAATACCCGTGCCGATCATCGTATAAGGGATCTCGCTGATCACGATGTTGACATGACCGTTCTTCCCTTTTTCCACATCCACTTTTCCGCGCAGCTTGATCTTGCCGACACCGGTCTCATAGATTTCCTTCAGGTCGTCTTTGTTGCAGACAATACCGCCGGTCGGGAAATCCGGCCCCTTGACATACTTCATCAGCTGTCTGGTGCTAAGCGTCGGGTCCTGCATATAGGCCTTTAAACCGTCAATGACCTCTCCCACGTTATGGGGAGGAATGGAGGTCGCCATACCTACCGCAATGCCTTCTGCGCCGTTTATAAGGATGTTCGGGATCTTAACGGGTAAAACAACGGGTTCTTTTTCCGTTTCGTCGAAGTTCGGCATGAAATCGACAACATCTTTATCCAGATCCGCAAGGAATGCCTCCTGCGTGACCTTTGCAAGTCTCGCCTCGGTATAACGCATGGCTGCGGCACTGTCGCCTTCGATGGAGCCGAAGTTACCGTGTCCGTCCACCATGGGAAGGCCCTTTTTGAAATCCTGGGCCATCACGACCAAAGCATCATAGATACTGGAATCTCCGTGCGGATGGTATTTACCCATCGTATCGCCGACGATACGGGCACATTTTCGATACGGGCCGTCCGGACGGATCTTCAGTTCGCTCATATCATAAAGCGTTCGTCTCTGTACCGGCTTTAATCCGTCTCTGACATCCGGAAGTGCACGTGCCACAATGACGGACATCGCATAATCAATGTAGGACTGTTCCATCACTTCGGAGTATTCGGTTCGTAAAATTGTCTCTTCCATTTTTCTTCCTTGTTTTTACCGTTTCATATTGTTTCACGAATGTCGCATCGCTCTATACGTCGAGCAAAGCGTCCTTTGCGTGCTTGTAGATATAACTCTTTCTGGGTGCCACTTCGGTTCCCATCAACATCTCGGTGATCTTATCCGCCTGGAAATTGTCATCGATCTCGACCAGCTTAAGCTTTCTGGTCTCGGGATTCAAGGTTGTCTCCCAAAGCTGTTCGGCATCCATCTCACCAAGGCCCTTATAGCGCTGCAGGGTAAAAGAACCCTTGTGCGTCTTCCGGTAGCGTTCGAGCGCCTTATCGTCGTAGAGATACTCTTCCTTGCCCTTGGAAGGCATGGCCTTATAAAGCGGCGGCATGGCGATATAAACGTGTCCCGCGCTGATCAGTTCCGGCATGAACCGGTAAAAGAGCGTCAACAACAACGTTGAAATATGCGCACCGTCGACATCGGCATCTGCCATGATGATGATCTTGTCATAGCGCAGCTTCGAAATATCGAAATCGTTTCCGTAGCCTTCGGAAAAGCCGCAGCCGAACGCATTGATCATGGTCTTGATCTCGGCGTTGGCCAAAACCTTATCCATTGTTGCCTTTTCGACATTTAAGATCTTACCGCGGATCGGAAGGATCGCCTGATACTTCCGGTCTCTTGCCGTCTTGGCACTGCCTCCGGCGGAATCACCTTCGACGATGAAGATCTCACACTTTTCGGCATCCTTCGACTCACAATTCGCCAATTTACCGTTTTGGTCAAAGGAATATTTTTGCTTCGTGAGCATATTGGTCTTTGCTTTTTCTTCACTCTTACGGATCTTTGCGGACTTTTCCGCGCAAGCAATGACATTCTTTAATGACTCTAAGTTTCGATCAAAATAATGCTGGATCTCATCCTGCGTGACCTTCGTGCAGACCTTACCCGCGTCCTGATTGTCAAGCTTGGTCTTGGTCTGTCCTTCAAATCTGGGATCCGGATGCTTGATGGATATGATCGCCGTCATACCATTTCTGACATCGGCACCGGTAAAATTCTGATCCTTATCCTTTAAGATGTTTAATTCTCTCGCATAGTTGTTGATCACGGTCGTAAAAGCCGTTTTAAAGCCCGTGATATGCGTACCGCCTTCGGCGTTGTGGATATTGTTACAGAATCCCATCACATTCTCGTGGAATTCGTTGATATACTGAAATGCCGCTTCGACTTCGATGCCTTCCAACTCTCCCGTAAACGTGATCACATCACTCACGGTTTCTTTTCCTTCGTTAATGGCATGGATAAAGCCGACCAGTCCTTCGGGTTCATGGAAGGTCACGGCATCAAGTTCATCTCCGCGCCGGTCTTCGAATTCGATGGTAAGATTCGGATTTAAGTATGCCGTTTCATGCAGACGACTCTTCACATCCTCCGCCTTAAACCAGGTCTTATCGAAGATCTCGTCATCCGGAAGGAAGTTGACGGTCGTACCGGTCGTCCGGGACTTTCCGACAACGGGAAGCAGCCCCTTTTCCAGTTCGATCGTGGGAACGCCGCGTTCGTATTTATCCTCATATACCGAGCCGCCGCGCGCGATCCGTATCGTCAGATAGGCGGAAAGCGCATTGACAACGGAACTGCCGACGCCGTGCAGACCACCGCTGGTCTTATATGCCGTATCGTCAAACTTACCGCCGGCATGCAAGGTCGTAAACACCAAACGTTCCGCGGAAACGCCCTTTTCATGCATTTCCACAGGAATACCGCGTCCGTTATCGCTGACGGTACAGGAGCCGTCTTTCTCCAGATATACTTTAATATGGTCACAAAAGCCCGCCAAATGCTCATCCACGGAATTGTCCACGATCTCGTAGATCAAGTGGTTCAATCCTTTGGTGGAAACGGAACCGATATACATTCCCGGTCTTACTCTGACGGCCTCCAGGCCTTCCAATACTTTGATACTTTCGGCACCGTACTCATTTGCCTTTGCCATGATTCTCTCCGCTTTCTTTTCTTTCTTTACATACGAAAAACGAATGGGTCACATTCGTTTTCTGTATCAGTTTTTGGCATACGAACGGGCATAAACGTACCCGGGATGTTTACGTATACATAGCAATTTTACCATATTTTGTTGGAAATTCAAGCACAAAAAGCAATATCTTGTAGTTTTTGTGATTTTATATCGTGCGAACAAATCCCTCGTTCAGAACCTGTTTATACCGTGCACTTAACATAGCATGCTCTTCTTTTTCCAGGGTGGGATCGTCCTTTAGGATCTCGTCTGCGTCCGCACTTGCCAGATAGAGCATATCGGAATCCTCGTAAATATCGGCAAAAACAAAGCCCGTATCGCCGCTTTGCAACGTTCCCGACATCTCTCCCGGTCCTCGCATCTTAAGATCCGCATTCGCGATCTCAAAGCCATCGTTCGTATGCCCTAAAATATCCAGCCGTTTTTTCGTCTTTTCGTTTCCGGTACTGTCCACAAATACGCAGTAGCTTTGGTCCTTTCCACGTCCGACACGCCCGCGCAGCTGATGCAGCGCCGCCAGTCCGAACCGCTCGGCATTTTCGATCATCATGACCGTGGCATTGGGAACGTTGATCCCGACCTCGATCACGGTCGTGGAGACCAGGATATCGGTAAGATGCTCCGCAAACTCATTCATGATGCGGTTTTTCTCCTTGCCCTTCATCTTTCCGTGCAGTACGGCGATCCTCGGCCCGCCCGCACCATAGAACTCTTCCAGTTTTTTCGCATAATCCGCCACGTTTTCGAGTTCCTCCATGACGCCGCTCTCCACCATCGGACAGATCACATAAACCTGATGCCCGGCTTTGATCTCCTTTGCCATGAACCGGTATGCATTTTCGCGGTACGATACGTCAACAACTGCATTTTTGATGGGAATGCGATCCGCGGGCAGTTCCCCGATCACGGAAACGGACAGTCCGCCGTACAAGATCATGGCCAAAGAACGTGGGATCGGCGTTGCGGACATGACGAGCGTATGCACGTCTTCCCCCTTTTTTGCCAGTACCGAGCGCTGTCTGACACCGAACCGATGCTGCTCATCCGTGACGACCAGACTCAGGTCCCGAAACTCCACCGGATCCTCCAACAGTGCATGTGTACCGATGGCCAGATTCGCCGATCCATCCTTTAGTGCCGAAAGCGCTTCTCTTTTATCCTTCGCACGTATCCCGCCTGTTAAAAGAACGGGTCGAAACGGCAGGTCATATTGTTCGGTATATTCGGTTATGGTCTGAAAATGCTGCACCGCCAATACTTCGGTCGGAGCCATGAGTGCGCCCTGTTTTCCGTTGGCAACACAAAGTAAGAGCGCCAAAACCGCGATCAACGTCTTTCCGCAGCCGACATCTCCCTGGATCAGGCGATTGCAGATCTTCCCGCCTTCCAGCTCTTCCTCGATCTCCGCAAAACATTTCTTTTGCGCCTCCGTCATGTCAAACGGAAGTGCCGTAAGAAACCGCTCGATATATGCGCTTGGAAGATACACATTGGTGTCCGTCGTAAGCGCGATCTTCTCCTCATTCTGCTTTAAGGAGAGGAGAAAGTACAAAAACTCCTCATAGGCGACGCGTTTCTTCGCATGATACACCTCTTCCATCGAAACCGGATCGTGGAGCACCCGGTACGTATCGGAAAGAGACGGAAAGGCATGCGCCGCCCGGAACTTTTCCGGAAGCGGATCCTCCACCAAAGAAAGGGTTTCTTTCATCGCCATCGTCACGTATTTCCGGATACTGTCATTGGAAAGTCCTTTCGTACATGCATAGATCGGCCGGTAGCCCTTTAACAGCTTTTCATAGGCTTCCTTTTTGAAGATCTTTGGCATGTCGATCTGCCTGTGATCGGCTACTGTCAGAAGTTTTCCATAAAACACATGGAAATCACCGACATTTAAATTCTTTTTCATATACGGCATGTTAAAGATCCGCACGACAAAGGCGTCTCCGTTCATATCCTCCGCCCAAAACCTCAGAATCGTCAGACGCCGCGCACGGATCACGGTCGGTACCGATGTGATATGCGCATATACCGCCCGGTTCATGCCGTCTTCCATATCGGCAAGCACCCCGCAAGGCGGATATGACTCGTATGCACGCGGAAAGTACCGAAGCAGGTCTTCGATCGTATCGATATGCAATTTATGAAAAAGGGCACCGCTTTTTTCGCCGATGCCCTTTAATTCCGATATACTTGATTCCAGATTCATCTTATTCAACCGAAACTACATAATAATAAACAGGTTGTCCGCCGTACTGCAGTTCCACATCACAATCCGAATAAGCTTCCTCTACTTTGCTCTTTAAAGCTTCGGCATCCGCTTCCGTTACATCCGCACCGTAGTAGATACTGATCAGTTCCGCATCTTCTTTCTCTTCCATGATCTTTCCGATCATATCGAAGGATACTTCCGCCATGTCGGTTCCTACAGCAAGCATTCCCTTATCACCGATACCCATGATATCGTTCTCGTGAATGGTGAATCCGTCGATCTCCGTATCTCTTACGGAATAGGTTACCTGACCGGTGGAAACATTTCCGATCTCTTCGTTCATGGCTGCTTCATTTTCCTCATCGGAAAGCTCCGGGACGAAAGTAATAAGAGCCGTGATTCCCTGCGGAATGTTCTTTGTCGGGATCACAATGATCTTCTTGTCCTTGGTCAGATCTCTGGCCTGGTTTGCTGCCATTACGATGTTTTTATTGTTCGGATACAGGAAAATGGTATCCGCATTTACCTTTTCGATCGCGGAAAGGATATCTTCCGTACTCGGATTCATGGTCTGACCGCCTTCGATGATGCGATCTACGCCAAGATCCTTGAAGATGGAGTTGATACCGTCACCGACGGATACGGAAATAAATCCAACCGCCTTATGCTCCATGGGAGCCTCTTCTTCCGCTTCCTTCGTATCGGTATTCATTTCCATCAGCTCTTTTGCGATGTTCTCCACCGTTACCTTATCGATATTGGCGAAGGTAAGTACCTTCTGGATCACAAGACCGGGATCCGCCGTCTGTACATCAACATCGATCTTGTCTCCGTCAACCTTAACTTCCGCATTCTCACCGATGGAAGCAAGATAATCAATAAAATCATTCTCCTGCTTGATATTGAAATTGCGGATCGCAACCGAAGTGATCACCGTTTTATACGGATACTTCAGATTGATCTCGTCACTCTTCTTTTCTTCTTTTTGTTCGGTCGCATCCAAAGAGAAGTCCGTAACTTCGCCACGGAATGCAGCCTGTGCGCCGACCAAAAATTCCACAAGACCGGCACCGCCGGAATCCACAACGCCTGCCTCCTTTAATACGGGAAGCATCTCGGGCGTCTTTTCCAAGACTTCTTTGGCATATGCGATCACGGCATCGATCATGCCGTCCAGATCCACGGATTCGTCCTCAGAAAGCTCTACGGCCTTTTCACACGCTGCCTTCGCAACGGTAAGGATCGTACCTTCTTTCGGCTTCATAACGGCCTTATATGCGCTCTCAACGGCACGTTCGCTCGCTCTTGCGATCAAGACACGGTCGATCTCGTCGCTGCCGCCGATGATCTTGCAAAAACCACGGCAAAGCTGACTCATGATAACACCGGAGTTACCTCTGGCACCGCGCAAAGATCCCGAAGAGATCGCCTTTGTGATCACCTTCATATCAAGGGATTCCGCATCATCGACCAGTTCCGCAACTTCCTTCGCCGCAGACATGACCGTCATTGTCATATTGGTACCCGTATCACCGTCCGGTACCGGGAATACATTTAATTCATTGATAATATCTTTGTGGGCTTCCAGATTTTTTGCACCTGCCAAGAACATCTTGCAGAGCAAAGTCTTATCGATTACAGTTGCCACGCCTATTTCCTCCTTAGTCGATCACTCGAACACCTTCCACATAGATGTTCACTTTTTCTACTTTAATGCCCGTAAACTCTTCTACTTTGTACTTTACCGTACTGATCAGATTCTCGGACACCGTCAGAATATTCACCCCGTAAGCAACGATCAAATGGAAATCCAGACTGATACCACCGTTATCCGTACGAACTGCGATGCCCGTCGTCAGATTCGCAGGCTTTAACAATTTTACCAAGCCTTCCTTTACATTTACGCTGGCCATTCCAACCACACCAAAGCACTCTATCGCAACAGAGCCGGCATAATTGGCAATTACCTCACTGTCAATTGCAATGTCACCCAAATGTGTATTAAGTGTACTTTTCATGTTAACACCTCCCGATCAGACACCTTCCGACTTCCCGGTCGAAACGCATCCAAGATTGATTGCATCTTTTACACTTCAAAATATCAACATTCGTATTATAACAATAATTCCCTGAAATGGAAACAACTTTTATAATAAATTTAAATTCCGTTCATTTTTTGCTTGCAATATGCGCAAAAATCTGCTAATATGTGATTTGTTGCGAAATAAATTCAGATTAGGAGGTGCGATATGGCTAAGTGTGATGTTTGCGGCAAGGGCGTTCATTTCGGTAATAACGTCAGCCATTCTCATAGAAGATCAAATCATATCTGGAATTCGAACATAAAGAATGTAAGATGTAAGGTTAACGGAGCTACCAAGACCATGCATGTTTGCTCTTCTTGTTTGAGATCCGGCAAAGTAGAACGCGCTTAATAATCTTTCACAAAAATAAAAGGAACGGCACTGTCATTTGACGGTGCCGCTTTTTTATGTCTTTTTCAATTTCTTTTTGAGTCTTTCGAATTCATGGTTGATCCTGGCTACACTCTCCGTATCTCCCGTGCGATTATCGGGATGATACACCTTTAGAAGCGCCTTATATCGCTTCTTTAACGTCGCATAAGAGTTTATGCCGCAAAAGAACACCGATTCCTCATCGGAAAGATCAAAAGGCAACTGCTCTTTTTCTTCCCGCTCCGCTTTCATATGTTTTTTGACATATTTCTTGAAATCCTCGCGTTCCGCGGCCAGCTGTCTGAAATTCATTTCCAGGATCTTTTGCTTTTGCTCAAAAACCTTTTGTTCGCCGGATAACTTATCACGCTCCAGTTTCAGGATCCGCTTTTGGTTCTCCAACTCTTCGGAAAGCGCCTGCAATCGTACATTTTCACGAAACAGCCACTCCTTCGTCAGTTCCGGCTTCTTATCCTTTTCTTTTGCCATGCGCTATCCTTACAATACGCTGTCACTTTCCGGGAAAGCAACATCCACCGCTTCCTCATCACTTACGGGAATGTCTTCCTTCGGTCCCGTAAACTTATCCACAAGCTCGGGCACCATATCGATGATCTTGGAAAGACTGTCGTGATTCTTGATCGTCACAAGCTTTGTCTGCCCGTTGTGAATGATCAAAACGGCATTCGGAGACATCTTTCCGCTTAAACCGCCGCCCGCGCCGCTGCGCTTGCTCTGGTCACTGATCGAAGATCCCGCACCGATACCGAACGACACATCCACCAAAGGAATGATGATGGTATCGCCCACCTGTGTCGGTTCGCCGACCACGGTCTTTGTGGACAAGAATCCTTCCAATCCCTTCGTTAATGATTCAATGGCACCGGTAAAATTGTTTTCACTCATGCTTTTTCTCCTGTAAATTCCCTTTACGGTTTATGCGGCCTTTTTCTTTTTCCCGGCCTTTTTCTTTTTTTTCACCGGATCCGCAATGCCCTTTTTCTTACGATAGAGCGCATCCACGCGATCCTTGATCTTCAGTAAATACTTATATTCCTTCTTCAATAATACCTTCAGACCGATACGAACGATCCGATACAGATATATTTTCCCTTCGGCTTGTATTGTACCACAAGTCACCTTATTTTCAAAATCCGGTTCCATGACAAAATGACCGAAGTACAATGCGATGAACATCCAGTAATATCCGTAGATCTGTCCCGTCGAGCCGGGATCTCCGGTTCCAAGCCTGAGATACGCCTGCCATTCCCTTGGCAGGATACCTTTGAAAAGAACGATCAGATCATCCTTGCCCATGGCGAGCGCATTCTGCGTCGTTTCATGCTCCAAGACTCTGAGCCAGCAGTTTGCGTATAAAGCCTTATCTTCGATCTTATCCAGCTTTTCGTCCGTTTTATCAAAGAAGTCGCCGATCTTTTGAAGGAAGGCCGAAACCTTTTCGAAGATCGCGGCAAGCTTTTCTTCCAGACGATCCAGTTTATAATCGAGGCTCTTCCTCTTTACCTGTTCTTCATAACTTAAGGTCTCATCCGCGCCGGCAGTTTCCGATGGATCGCCGACGTTTTCGGCTTCATCCGCCGTCTGACCTTCCGCAGCTTCGGCCTCTGCGTCCGTTTGATCTTCCGCAACTTCGGCCTCTGCGTCCGTTTGATCCGCTCCCGCTTCAGTGAGAGGATCGTCCTTAGCGGCATCGTAATACACCGTCTGCGCATCGTCCTTCTTTGTCCCGGCGGTTTTCTTCTTTCGTTCCTTCTTTTCTTTGGGATGAAAAACATCCATGATCGTGATGCCAAAGACCTTGATCTTTAAGGATTTATCCTCCAATCCGTTCACGTGCAGCAATACGGAAAGGATATGAAAAAACCAGGCAATCTTCGCCGTAGCATGCACCTTTTCTTCCGAATCCACGTCAAAATCGGCTTCGACGGAATAGGAAATCGGGTTGAACAAAACGATCAAAAGGATCAAAAGCACCAGACAAAGGAGCACAAGCAATATGATCCCGAGGATTTTTAGAATCGTTAAAACAATCCCCATAGCTGTTCCTTAAAATATACGGTTTCAAATTGTTCGCTGAAATCCCGGATCATTTCCTGTACCAGTTCCACGGCACTGTCGTATCCATCCGCCATTCCCATGACGTAAAGATCGTCGATGGGATACTGCTTTTGCTTCAGTACATACCCGGGCAAAATATCAAAATAGTCATCGGAACCCGCCAGCGTGATCAGGTATACAGACGGGGCAAGTCCCGCATGTACCCGAATTCTGTGCAGGATCACCTGCTTTTTCTTTTTGCATTTCTCATCACAGTATAATTCTTTGTATACATGCATCTGCAATCACCGGCAAATCTTTCTGTGTTCCGTTATCTAAAAGGGAAGGCTTACGCCTTCCCCATATTGCATTAAAAGTATTTTTTACTCCCCCATAGGTTTGCTTTTTTCAAACTGAGATATTCTTCATAAGCCTGCTCTAAGATCTGACGCTCGTTGTCATACTTCAGAAGATGGTAGGCCTCATGATATTTGTAAAACCCGGAATCCGTAAAAAACTCTTCTTTTTGAGGCTTGGAGTAATAGCTTTCGCCCATCATCAGATACCAATGCACTTCTTTTTCGACGATGTCATCGTTCCCCCGGAAAGAATATGCGCTCTTCCCGATATATTTGATAATGGTAGCGTTTGCTCCGCTTTCTTCTTTTACCTCTCTGAGCGCCGTTTCCGAAAACTCTTCGCCTTCTTCCACGGTCCCCTTCGGTAATACCCAGCCGTCGTTTCTGTGATAAATATTCTTGTATAAAAGAAGTATCTTACCGCGAAAAATCACCACACCGCCACAGCTCGTTGCTTCGATCATATGCAATCCTCCTCTATGCGCTGGTGTATCGGATTTATTTTACGATTTTTTTGATAACGTTAATGATCTCCTCTTTGTCAAAAGGCTTGGTAAGGAAATCGTCCGCACCGATCTTGATGCATTCGATCATCTTGTTCTTCTGACCGGCAGCCGTCACCATGATCACCTTTGCATTCGCATTGGCTTCTTTGATCAGGCGAAGTGCCTCGATTCCATCCATCACGGGCATTGTAATATCAAGCGTCACAAGATCGGGGTTTAAACTTTTATACTTGTCCGCGCCTTCCTGACCGTTTACCGCCTCATCAATTACGGTATATCCGGCCTCTTCCAGAATGCCTCGTAATACTTTTCTGGATGTTCTGGAGTCATCCACAATGAGAATATTTGCCACTTTCATACCTCCTAAATTCTTAGCTGACTTCCAACGACTCGTCAATTGCTAAGATAAAATTCACAACACCTTCCCCGATATAGATCGGGAATACGCAAAACTGTTTTCCTTTGATATGAACCGGATGATCGAAAAACTCAGGCGGCAGCATATCAATATCCACGTTTTCATTGCTCAATTCCGTTGCAAACAAACCGTTCACACAGTTCATAAACTCGCCTACCGCATCCAATGCATCCAGATCGACGCTGTCAAATTCTTCATCCGCAAAAGGTTCTGCGATACAGAGAAGACCGTCACCCACACCGGCGAATCCGGCACTGATATTGTGGTCGCCTTCTACCTTCTGCATAGCGAAACGATCGGTATAGATCTCATCCACCAAAAATGCCTTGGATACATATGCACCCGAATTGATCACACGGATCAATGTACGAACAGCCAATGCACAGAACCGGTCATAAAGCGCATCGTTCTGCGGTAAAAACAGACGCACGGTACGATCTACGTCTCCGCTTAACAGATCGTCCATATCGGTATGTGTCAGTCCGTTTTCATCCTGATAAGCACTGAGCGACTCATCGATCTCTTCGATCGACATAAAGCCTTTTTCCGTCACGGTCTGTACAAAGAGCATGTAGATATTTCCTTGCTTCTTGAGCAAAGAAGATACCTGATCATCCGTAAGATAACCTTTGCTGACTGCGATATCACCAAAACGCTTATCCATTACGGTCTGTAAGTGGTTCACTTCATCCGCCTGTTCCTGCGTCATGAGCTTCTCCGCCACTGCGATCAATCCGAGTTTTACTCTTGTGGTACTCTCCGCCTCGATCACCTCTGCAAGCTGTTCTTTTGTAAGGTGCCCGGCATTTACTAAATAATTACCGAAAATTCGATCAAACAAATTGTATCCCTCCTTTACATACCTAGTAAGATTTTACAATATTTTTTCAAAAAAAGATAGTCCTAATCCACAGATGCAAAATATGCATCAAAGATACGTTTTGCGATGGGAACGGCATACTCTCCGCCGCTTCCGGCACCCTCTACGATAATGGTAACGCAAACCTGCGGATCTTCCGCCGGTGCAAAGCCCGTGAACCACGCATGAGAATCCGCTTTATTGCCGTTATACTCAGCAGAACCGGTCTTTCCGGCTGCTGTGTAATTGTCGTTTTGGAGGCGTGTTGCGGTACCCGTCTTAACAACCTCCGTCATCAGATCCGTCAAAAATGCCGCTTCGTCTTCCGTCATAAGTTCGGCATAGGTTTCCGGGTTATATTGTTTTACCAGGTTGCCTTCATAGCTTTCGACATGATCGACGACCATGGGTTTCATGCAATTTCCTTTGTTGGCCACCGCACAGGTGATCATATTCAACTGCATCGGTGTGATCTGCGTCTTTCCCTGTCCGATGGATGTCTGCATCACATCATAGGAATCCGCATTCGTTCCAAGGACATATTTCCCGTTCGCAACGGTATAATCCAGTTTGAAATCCTGATTGAACAACAGATCCTCGCAGGTGGAATTCAAGCCCGCAAGATCCAACGAGACACCGATATTCGCAAAGCTGGAATTACAGGATTTTGCAAAACTCTTCTTGAAATCCTCACTTCCGTGACTGCTTCCGTGGTAGCAGTTGATGCGATTTCCCTCATAGGTAAATGAACCGTTGCAGTTAAAGGAATACCGCGAAACGTCGGCTGCATTCTGCCGATAATAAGCAAGGCTCGTGACGATCTTAAAGGTGGATCCCGGCGGATAAAGTCCCTGGGTCGCACGGTTTAAGAGCACACTCGATTCCGTATTATCCACCAGATCGTCCCAGATATCGACAATCTCGTTCGGATCGAAGTCGGGTTTGGAGACCATGGCAATGATCTTTCCGGTATCGGGCTCCGTTACGATGATCGCTCCGTCATATGCACCGAGTGCAAGATAGGCTTCCTTCTGAACCGCCACATTTAACGTCGTTACGACATTGTCACCGATGTTCTTTTCCGAGGAAAGCTCGTTTGAGATCTTCGATCCCAGAGAAGAATGGGAGTTAAGCAGCTGCATATTGCCGATATTCTCGACACCCGTCTTTCCTTTTGTGGAAAAGCCGACCACGTGACTGAAAAGGTTTGCATACGGATAAATGCGCTTCTCCGATCCGTCTTCTTTGCTCTTTACGGTCTGCGCCAATGCCTCGCCGTCCGCCGATAAGATCGAACCGCGGATATTCCTGGACGCAAGGATCGTCTGGCGCGGATTGTAGGAATTGTTGATGACCGTCTCGCTTTCGTAACGCATGAAGTAAAACTCGTGGATCACACAAACGAGCATCAGGATCACGAAGATGTACAAAACGATCCAGATCGGAACATTGCTATGCTTCTTCTCCTTCTTCTGTCTCGAAATATTCTTTTTCTCTTCTGCGCTGAAGCTTCTTTCTTCTTCTTGCAATGCGACGCTCTCCTTCCTCTGCTTCTATCGCATAAATGCCCTGTACAATGCTGAACATGATCAAAGTCGTAAGGACGCTGCTCCCTCCGTAGCTGACAAGCGGTAAGGTCACACCTGTTAACGGGATCAGGCGGGTTCCGCCGCCGATCGTAAGGAAGATCTGGAATATATACGTAACCGCCAGGCCTGCAGAAACCAGACGGTAAAACTGATGTTTCAACTTCAGACAGACATAGATCATGCAGATAAAGCAGCTTAAGCAAAGCAGTACCAAAAGTCCGCTGAACAAAACGCCCATTTCTTCCGCGATCGCCGAGAATACAAAGTCATCCTCAACATAAGGGATCGCCGTGGGATCGCCCTGATAAAGTCCCATACCGAACCATCCGCCGGTGCCGATCGCAAACAGGGACTGTGTGATCTGATAGCCGGTACCGTCAATATAACTGAACGGATCGCGCCATGCCTGAATACGGACCTGCACATGGCTAAAGTACCGCGAGGCCATGATACCGCCGATCGCCCCCGCCAATAAGGATGCGATCAGGTAGAAATGGTTGTTCGTAGCAATAAAGATCATTGCCACATACACGATAAACAAGATCAGCGCGCTTCCGAGGTCGCGCGAGACCACCAGGATGATCACATGAAGTCCCGCGATCAGGCTGGCCAAAAGCACCTGTTTGAAATTCGATGATTTATACAGCATTCCCGCAATAAAGAAGACATACAATATCTTCACAAACTCGGACGGCTGGAAGGTATACCCCAAGATCGTATAGGATATCTTCGATCCGTTCGTTGCAACGCCCAAAAGCAAAACACCGGCGAGCATCACAATACCGACGGCCCCGTACACCCAGCCGAACCTGGGGATGATATCCTGAAACCGATTGACCGCAAGCGGAATGAAAAGACATAAGACCAAAGAAATCGCCGCATACGTCACCTGACGGATACTCTTTTCGTAATCGAGTCGTGTCAGGATCACAAAGCCGATCGCCAAAAGCATCGACATATTGTTCAAAAGCAATTTGTTTACATTCGGATAGATCGCGCGATTGAGCGCAATGGCGGCAAACAACAGGATCTGTTGAAAACCGTAAAAGACAATGTAGGACAGATCGCTCGTCTCTAAGCATATGGCCGCAAAAGAAACGAAATGAATGATAAACATACAAATGATCTGGCGGTAATATAACCCCTCCAAATATCCGCGACTCCTGATCGCGAACGACAAAAAAGCCTCCAGGGTATAAATCGCCATGAAGATCACGATCACATATTTTGATAAATCAGATATAACAAGTGCCATAATCTATTCCATTCCCTTTTTGAAGTGCCCTTTTGTATAGTCGGCATAGGGAACATCTTCTCCGTTCAAAAATGCCGTAAGTACGGCTTTTGGATGTGACTCATTCGTAAAATAAAACTTTCGGTTGCCATCCGTAAGGCCCGCAAACTCCCTGTGCAAAGAAAGTACAACGCCGTTAAATATCGTATTCTCACAAAGAATACAATCGTTATACACCGGCAGCTTCTGCCCCCGTCTGTCCGTGAGAACTTGCCAGCCGCTCTTATGATCGCATAGATCATAGGTCTTTTTTAAGCACCCGGCCGTCTGCATAAACGGAATATGTCCGTAAACAAAGATATCCCGCGAAAGAAGCGGCAAGATATCCGTTTGCTGATGCTCATTTAACTCAAGGCTCGAGGTGTAACGCGTCACACCCAGTTCCTTCACAAACCGCAAAGCCTCGGTATTCGTGACATAAAGTCCGGCGGATCCCAAAAGCTCTGCCTTCCGGTCCGTCGCTTCGATCCTTGATGCGGCATATGCCAGACCGTCCAGGGTATTGACCAAAATCCCGTCAAAACCGGATAAGATCTCCTCCGTAAGCGCATGATCCAGATACGTTGCGGCTCGTTTTCGAAACACTCTCGGAAGCGCAAACTCTGTCCTTATGCCGCATGCATGAAGTTTCGCACAAAGCTTTGCGACATCGGTCTGCTCCAAGAGCAGATGCGAAATCTGTACGGTCATCTCCGTCCCCGGAACTTTTGCAACAAAATCCGCAATATCTTCAGCCTGTGCTTCGTTTGAAACATAACACACAATTCCGCCATTTGCAGCGTGCTTTGCCTGTTCCGCTTTGCCCGTCTCCTCCTTTGTACGTTCCGGCTCCCGATAAGTTCTACAGCCTTCGGAACAAAGAAGATGCTTCATTTCCTCGAGCGCATTTCGCCGAATATCGTTCAGTTGCTTCACCGGCAAAAATGCACTACCCTCTATTATAACCGAAATCTCATCAAAATGAAACGGCGTATTCCCCGTCTTCGCAATTTGTTTTTCAATATCTTCTTTTGTCGCGGTGCGCTTCTCGGCTTGTTGCACGATATCGCCCTGCACCGTGACAGAACGGATCCCGTCCCACACGGTCAAAGAAAGTGCTTCTCCGACCTTTGCATACACTTCCGCCGACAGACCGAGCTGTCTGTTTTTATCCAGAAAACGTTCTTTTATCTCCGCAAACTCCGCTTCATCCGCACTCTTATAAGCGGGATTGTGCAAAGAAACCATTTCTTTTCCGTTGTGCCGCTCATAGTATCCTTCGGAAAGTTCGGAACGGATATAGAGTTTATGCAAAAGCGCAAGATCCTCGTCGGTCACCCGAAAATGGTTCGGATCCCGTTCATACAGATCGATGTATTTTCGATACAGCGCCGTCACTCCGGCCACATAGTACGGATTTTTCATCCTTCCTTCGATCTTAAAAGAATCAATCCCGGCGTCGATCAGTTTATCGAGGATCGTGACGGTACACATATCCTTTAAACTCAAAGGGTATTCTTCTTTCCTGTCACCGAAGGAATACGGTAAGCGACAGGAACCGGCACATCTGCCGCGGTTTCCGCTTCTTCCGCCGAGAAAACTCGAAAACAGGCATTGTCCGGAATAGGCGTAGCACATGGCGCCGTGAACAAACGCTTCCACTTCCACACCTTCGTTTTTGATGTCCTTTAATTCCTCCAAGGAAAGCTCCCTTGCGGGTACAACGCGACTCACCCCATATGCTTTTAACAGGCGTGCTCCGTAGGCGGAAGCGATGCACATCTGAGTGCTCGCATGACATTCCATATCGGGAAAATGTTCCCTGCACATCTTCAAAACGCCGAAATCCTGGACGATCACGCCATCAAGACCGGCTTCGTAAAACGGGATCAGAAACGGCAGCAGGTCTTTTCGCTCCCGTTCTTTTACCAGGGTGTTGACCGTAAGGTAGACCTTCACGCCGAATACGTGCGCATACGAAATAGCCTCAAGCAACTCTTCGTTCGAGAAATTTGAGGCATAAGCTCTGGCACCGAATAAGGTACCTCCCAAATAGACCGCATCCGCTCCGGCATTTACCGCCGCCAAAAAGCAGGCGTAATCTCCCGCCGGGGCGAGCAGTTCCACGTTCTTTTTCCCATTATCCTTACTGTGCGAGTTCATCTTCCGGTTCTTTGATCAAATCCCAGTTTTTTATTTCATAGTCGTTTCATGCGATAAAATGAAAACCATCCTGTCTTTCGATCCGGATGGTTTGCATCTGCTTTATAATGGACTGTGTTTAGCCCGTGATCTTGGAAACAGCTTCCATTCTGGCGATCTGACGATTGCATTCGTTGATCTCATTTTGCTGAGACTGGATCGTCTTTTCGCGCTTTTCCAAAAGCATCTGATGAGAGATCAGATCGTTCTTTAACCCGTAAAGCTCTCGTTCCTTGGCTTCGAGTTCTTCTTCGAGCTCTTCCACACGGCTAAGCGCTTTGAAATAGTCGTCTGCAATGTTTAATTGCAAAAGAACATTCTTATAATCTGTCGAAAGGCTGCGGTATGCATCGATATCCGCATACTCAGCGATCTTGCCGTTGATATACATGGCAACCTTCTGCATATATTCTTCGGACTCATGTCCGCTCAACACAAAAATCTTTCCGCCGATCAAAACCTCTGTTTCGTTTTTCATGATCTCTTCCCCTGTTTCAAATGCTCGATAAATATATCGATTGTCCGTATTGGTCAATCACCACAACATCTTGGTATTTTATTTTTTGCCTGATACAACATATATTATAGCAGAAAGTTTTTATAAAACAAGATATAATCTTAAGAATAACAATTGAAATCTATTATTTTTGCCAAAATACGATTTTGACCGGTTCAACTGACCGGATCGGTCACACTGTATCTGCGGGCTTCGGAATCCCGAAATGGCGGTAACAAGCCTCGGTTGCGACCCTTCCGCGCGGCGTTCTTTCAATCAGTCCGGTCTTGATAAAATACGGTTCGTTCACATCTTCGATCGTGCCGGCGTCCTCACCCGTTGCCGCAGCCAAGGTATCCAGACCGACCGGTCCGCCGTGAAACCGAGTCAGCATCGTAAGTAACAGATTGCGATCCGTATGATCGAGCCCCAGCTTATCCACATCCAAAAGATCCAGCGCTTCTGCGGCTACATCTCCCGTGATCACGCCGTCATAGCGCACTTCGGCAAAGTCTCTGACGCGTTTCAGCACGCGATTGGCAAGACGCGGTGTTCCGCGGCTTCTCCTTGCCATTTCCAGAGCTCCCTTTGCATCCACCTTCACCTTTAAAATACCGGCGGAATGGTAAATGATCTGTGTGAGTTCCTCAATGCTGTAAAACTCCAGTCTGTGGATCACGCCGAAACGGTCTCTTAACGGAGCCGTCAAAAGTCCGGCACGCGTTGTTGCGCCGATCAGCGTAAACTTCGGCAGATCCAAGCGGATCGATTTTGCCGTGGGACCTTTGCCGATCATGATATCGATGCAATAGTCCTCCATTGCCGGGTAAAGCACCTCTTCCACCTGTCTGTTTAACCTGTGGATCTCATCCACAAACAGGACATCGCCGTCCGAAAGCCCGTTTAAGATCGCAGCCATATCTCCCGGCTTTTCGATCGCGGGACCGCTGGTGACCTTGATATGCGTTCCCATTTCATTTGCGATGACCCCCGCAAGCGTCGTCTTTCCGAGTCCGGGCGGGCCGTAAAACAGAACGTGATCCAAGGGCTCATTTCGTTTCTTAGCCGCTTCGATATAGATCTGTAACGTCTCTTTCGCCTTGCTCTGACCGATATAATCATCCATGCGCAGCGGTCTTAGTGAGCCGTCTAACTTCTGATCCTCTTCCGTTATTGCAGTTTCAATAATCTGTGCCATATTTCTCCAAATCTCCGGTTATTTCCCTTAATTTCTTACTCATCAGAACAAAAACTTCAGTGCCGCCTTTAACACCTCATCGGCACTCGTTTCATCCGTTACTTCCACCTTGCTGACAGCTTTGGCCGCTTCGCTCATACCATAACCGAGCGCATGCAAGGCTTCGATCGCGTCTTTTCTGACATCGTCATAGCCCGCCAGTGATTCCGTATCATCCCCGGCAAGTAACTGCGTGGGCATTGATGTCGTATCCCGAAGCGAAATCTTGTCCTTCAGATCCAGGATAATGCGATCCGCCGACTTTTTCCCGACACCGGGAGCCTTTGCGATCGCCTTCGCATCCTGAGAAAAGATGGCAAACCTTACATCGTCGGCCGACATAATGGAAAGGATCGACAATCCGGCTTTCGGTCCAACGCTTGTTACCGAGATCAAAAGTTTAAAGACAGTAAGCATATCCTTATTCTCAAAACCGATCAGTTTCAAGGCATCCTCCTGCACCTGGGTATAGGTATAGACTTTGGTTTCCTCGCCGATGTTATAAGAAAACGGAGACGGAACACGGATGTTGTAACCGATCCCGTTCGTTTCGACCACGATCCCTTCTTCCGATATATCCGTAACGATACCTTTGATATATGCGTACATGTATGTACCTCAATCTTTCATAATGTTGTAGCGCATAAGAAGCGCAGAAAGCCATCCGATAAGATATCCGCTGAGCACTCCGGAAAACACGAGCACCGGCAGATACGTAACCACGGCTGCCCCCATAAGAATGTATGCCACAAGGAACTGGCCCAGGTTATGAAACAAGCCGCCGCAAGCACTGACTCCTGCCGTATCAAAGCGTTTGATCCGTTTAATGAGGAGCATCACCGTCATGCTGCAAACCGCCCCTGCCGCAGAATATGTCAGGGCAAACAGGTTCCCGAACAAAAGAAAACTTAACAATATCCTGGTAACCTGATAGATACAAGCATCTTTCCAATCACAATTATACAACAAATACACCACGAGCGCATTAGAAAGTCCGATCCGGATACCGGGCATGCTCGCTACGATCGGAAACATGGCTTCGATATAGGATAAGATCATACCGAGCGCCACAAATACACCAAGAAGCGCCACACGGCGCGCTGTGTCAGTACGCAAAGCCATCCACCTCCCCGTTTCCCGTAAGGGTAATGATCAGTCTGTGTGGCAGACAGCAGATCGTCTCACCGCTTTTGGAAATGTTTCCGGTCTTTACGCAGATATGATTGCTGCAATTTGCCTCGGTTACGGATACACTCCCGTCCTCGATCGCGATGACATTTATGTTTCCGTCCGTTTTAGATGTTTCGGCTGTTTCCACTGTTCCGCTTGTTTCGACTGTTTCCACTGTTTCACGGCTTTTCTCAGGTTCCACCGTCAACGTCCCTTCCCGAACGACATAGGTTCCGTCTTCCGTGATCGGTACATCCAAAATACAGTTTCCCTCCACCTCAACGTGTACACGCAAAACAGAGGAACGTTTCCCGTACATGTGCTGTACGAGAAGCGCTCCTCCGCTGATACTCAATATCACGATCACGAGGATCAAACTGCGCAAATGTTCTTTTTTCATGCGATTATTTTGCGTTGATATAATTGATCAACCCTTCTGCATCAATGATCTTTTGCATAAACGGCGGGAAAGCCTGTCCCTTGTATTCCTTTCCGGTGGTAAGATCCTTGATCATACCGGTATTGAAATCCACTTCCACTTCATCGCCTGCCGCGATCTCTTTCGACGCCTCGGCACACTCGATGATCGGAAGACCGATGTTGATACAGTTCCGATAGAAAATACGGGCAAAGGTCTCTGCAATGACCACACTGACACCGGCTGCCTTAATGGAGATCGGTGCATGCTCTCTCGAAGAACCGCAGCCGAAGTTCTTGGTCGCCACAATGATGTCGCCCTTACTTACATTTTTTACAAAATCCTTATCGATATCCTCCATGCAGTGCGTTGCAAGCTCTGCGGGATCGGAGGAATTTAAATATCTTGCGGGAATGATCACATCCGTATCCACATTATCGCCGTATTTAAATACTCTTCCTTTTGCATTTTCCATTTCGCCAGTTCCTCCTTAGTCAATCTTTTCCGGATTTGAGATCGTACCGGTAAGCGCGCTTGCTGCGGCAACCGCGGGACTTGCCAGGTAGATTTCACTTGTTACATGACCCATACGTCCGACAAAGTTACGGTTTGTTGTGGAAACACAACGCTCCTTCTCTGCCAAAACGCCCATGTAACCGCCGAGGCAGGGACCACAGGTAGGTGTGGAAATGACCGCACCGGCCTGAACGAAATCGCGTAAAAGCCCTTCTTCGATACATTTCAGATAAATATCCTGCGTCGCAGGGATCACGATACAACGAATGCCCTTTGCAATATGACGGCCGCGCAGAATGTCGGCTGCGATCCGCATATCGTCGATACGACCGTTCGTACAGGAACCGATGACCACCTGGTCGATCTTTATCTCATCCATCTGCTCGATCTCGTCGATGGTATGTGTATTCTCCGGCAAATGCGGGAACGATACCGTCGGACGAAGCGTGGAAAGATCGATGGTGTATTCTTCGTCGTATACCGCATCCTCGTCTGCTTCATATGCAACAAACGGACGCTTGGAATGCTCTTTCATATATGCGATCGTCTTCTCGTCCACGGGGAAGATACCGTTCTTTGCCCCGCCCTCGATCGCCATGTTGGAAACCGTGAAACGGTCGTCCATGCTAAGCTCCGCCACACCGGGACCGGTAAACTCCATGGAACGGTAAAGCGCACCGTCCACACCGATCATACCGATGATGTGAAGGATCAGATCCTTACCGGATACGTGCTTGTTAAACTTACCGACGAGATTGAATTTGATGGCGGAAGGCACCTTAAACCAAGCCATTCCCGTTGCCATACCGGCAGCCATATCCGTAGAGCCCACGCCGGTCGAAAATGCACCGAGTGCGCCGTAGGTACAGGTATGGGAATCCGCACCGATGATCACGTCTCCGGCTACGGTAAGTCCGCGCTCCGGAAGCAGTGCATGCTCGATCCCCATCTCACCGACTTCAAAATAGTTACTGATCTCGTTGGCATATGCAAATTCACGTACGCATTTGCAATGCTCCGCAGATTTGATATCCTTGTTCGGAACAAAATGATCCGGTACCAAGGCGATCTTATCCTTATTAAAGACCTTTTGTACCTTCATCTTGCTCATTTCCTTAATGGCAACCGGGCTCGTGATATCATTGCCCAAAACCAGATCCAGCTTCGCTTCGATGAGCTGTCCGGCTTCGACCTTTTCAAGACCCGCATGTGCTGCCAATATCTTTTGTGTCATTGTCATGCCCATGGGACAATCCTCCTAACTCATTCATAATCTCATACATTATACGTGATTTTTCGGCTATTTTCAATGTGAAACCTTATGTTTTCGGCAAATGCGAAATCTCCGTCTTGTCACTTCCGCCTTGCCGCTTCCGTCTTAATGCAAAAAACTCACCTGCCGTCCGACAGGTGAGTTTATCATTCCGGGATAAAGAACGATTAGTTGTTGATCAGCTTATCGTCTTCAGAGTTCCAGCTGTAAAGCTTACGGATCTCAGCACCAACCTTCTCAGCCGGATGCTCTGCAGCAAGCTTACGCATAGCATTGAAGTGAACCTGACCGCCTGCATCGGACATATCCAAAAGGAATTCCTTTGCGAAGGTACCGTCCTGAATGTCGGAAAGGATCTTCTTCATTGCCTTCTTTGTATCTTCGGTAACGATCTTCGGACCTGTTACATAATCACCGTACTCAGCGGTATTGGAGATGGAATATCTCATACCTGCGAAACCGGACTGATAAATAAGGTCTACGATCAGCTTCATCTCATGTACACACTCGAAGTATGCATTTCTCGGATCATACCCTGCCTCAACCAAGGTCTCAAAACCTGCCTGCATCAGTGCACAAACACCGCCGCAAAGAACGGCCTGCTCACCGAAGAGGTCTGTCTCGGTCTCGGTACGGAAGGTAGTCTCAAGGATACCTGCTCTGGCACCACCGATACCTGCACCGTATGCAAGTGCCATGTCTAATGCCTTACCGGTCTCATCCTGCTCTACAGCTACCAAACAAGGAGTTCCCTTGCCTGCCTGATACTCGCTGCGAACGGTATGTCCGGGAGCCTTCGGAGCGATCATGGTAACATCTACACCCTTCGGAGCCTTGATCAGACCGAAGTGTACGTTGAAACCATGAGCAAACATCAACATGTTGCCGGGCTCAAGGTTGGGCTCGATATCTTCTTTGTATAACTTCTTCTGCTTCTCATCGTTGATGAGGATCATAATGATGTCAGCCTGCTTTGCTGCCTCTGCAGCTGTATAAACGTCAAATCCCTGCTTAACGGCTTTGTCCCAGGACTTACTTCCCTTATAAAGACCGATGATGACCTTGCATCCGCTCTCCTTCAGGTTTAATGCATGTGCATGTCCCTGGCTGCCATAACCGATAATGGCAATGGTCTTGCCCTCCAACAAAGATAAGTTGCAATCTTCCTGGTAAAAAATTCTTGCTTCCTGTGCCATTTTACTTCCTCCTAATTTAAATAAAATATATCGGAAAGTTAGCTTGTACTAACTTAGCGTTCTATAAATATGTTACGTTGTCGGTACCTCTGCCGAGGCCGGTAATACCGGTTCTTGCGATCTCCAGGATCTCATATCCTTCCAGGAGATTGATGAATGCGTCGAGCTTATTCGTGTTACCTGTGATCTCGATCACAACCGAATCTTTGGCAACATCAACGATATTCGCTCGAAAGACATCTGCTACAGCGATCACGGACTGACGATTTGCGGCATCCACCCGAACCTTTACAAGGACAAGTTCACGGAAAACGGAAACGTCCCTCTCCAACACCTTAATATCTCTGACATCCACAAGCTTTGCAACCTGCTTCTCGATCTGATCCAAGATCTCATCGTCTCCGGATGTCACAATGGTAATGCGGGAATATCTGGTATCCGCGGTATCTCCTGCCGTGATGCTCTCGATATTATAGCCTCTGCGACTGAAGAGACCTGCAATTCTGCTTAACACACCGGATGTATTATCAACGAGCAACTGAAAAACTTTCTTTTGCATTTCACGTCTCCATTAACTTATTAGCCGTTCCTCCGAACAACCGATAACATTTTAGCACAAAACCTTTGTAAATACAAAGGTTTATTCATTTTCACTGCATTTTGGCAAAGCCAGTGTTCCGGTACGGGCTACTTCCACCACGCTGACCGATGCAAACATGTCGATCAGAAGTTTCACCTTCTCCGGCTGATCGCAGATCTGGATCATCATAAAGGTCTTGCTCATGTCCACGATATCGGCTTTCATGATATCGCAGATCTCCATGATATCACGGCGATTGGACTTATTGTACTTTACCTTCATTAACATCAATTCGCGGGAAATACTCTTTTCTTCCCCGAAGGTTTTTACTTTGATGACATCGAGTTTTTTGTTTAACTGCTTTTCCACCTGCTCCATCGTATGATCGTCGCCGGAACTGACGATGGTCATGCAGGATACGGAAGGATCGTCGGTTTCTCCGACGGCCAAAGAGTCGATGTTGAAATTACGACGGGAAAAAAGTCCGGAAACCTTAAACAAAACACCGGATCTGTTTTCTACCAATACGGAATATATACGTTTCATTCGGTCTCCTCCTTTACTTTACCAAATCCATCGGATCCACCAGACACTCCATGAGTGCCGGACCGTCCGCTTTTAAGAATGCGTCGATCGTTTCGTTCATATCCTTATCGTCCTTCAAACGGAAGAACGGCATATCATATGCTTTTGCAATATGCTCAAGATCCGGAGATCCGGAAAGATCCACTACGGAATAATGATCCTCATAGGTGTAATGTTGATACTCACGTACCATACCGAGGTAATTGTTCTTTAATACGATGACCTTGGCAGCGATACCGTGCTGACGCATCGTGGCAAATTCCATCATGGACATCTGGAAGGATCCGTCACCGCAAACGGCAACGACCGTACGTCCTTTTTTGCGTCCGACATGGTCTGCGGCATACTTCGCACCCATGGCTGCGGGAATGGAATATCCCATGGTTCCCATACCGCCGCTCGTAAAGAACTTTCCCTTTTTTACGATATGATATCCGCAGGACCAGATCTGGTTTTGACCAACGTCCGCCACATAAATGGCATCCTCCGGAAGCTTCAGGGAAAGCTCCGTGATGAACTTTGCCGGATCCACAAAACCGGGATGAGCCGCACGCTTCGGCTCCATTTCCGCCTTATATCCACGCAGCACTTCGATCCAGTCATCACAGACATTATCGATATCGAACTCCGTAAAGTCCGCAAAAATATGCTTGGCATCTCCTACGATCGGAATGTTCGGACCGATATTCTTACCGATCTCCGCAGGATCCACGTCAATATGGATCAAAAGCTTGTCGCCGATCATAAGATCGGGCTGGGAGATCGCGCGGTCCGCAACTCTTGCTCCCGCCATAATGATCATATCCGCTTCCTTCATAGCACGATTCGCATAGGGTTTCCCGTTATTTCCGACCATACCGAAGTAAAGCGGATGCTCGGTGGGCATAACGCCGATGCCCATCATCGTGGATACGACAGGGATCTGATTCTTTTCGACAAACTCGATGAATTCCTTCTTTGCATTGGAAAGTGCGATACCGCCGCCGACACAGATGATCGGTCGTTTGGATTTTTCGACTTCCTTGATGGCTTTTTTGATCTGCTGTACGTGGCCTTTTACCGTAGGCTTATAGGTACGAAGCTTTACTTCTTCGGGATATACGAACTCATCGACCGTAGCATTTTGTACATCGATCGGCACATCAATAAGAACCGGACCTTTCCGTCCGCTCGTGGCAATATAAAAAGCCTCCTTGAAGATACGGGGAATATCCTTGGCATCTTTCACGAGATAGCTGTATTTTACGAAGCTTTCGACAGCACCGGTGATATCCGCTTCCTGGAATACGTCGGATCCCAAAAGGGCGCTGTTTACCTGCCCGGTGATACAGATCATCGGAATGGAATCCGCAAATGCCGTCGCAATACCGGTGATCAGATTGGTCGCACCGGGACCGGAGGTTACGGCACAAACACCGATACCTTTCGTTGTTCTTGCATATCCGCTTGCCGCATGGGCCGCGTTTTGTTCGGTACGCACGAGCACAGACTCCACATTCGAATCCAAAAGACTGTTGTAAAACGGACAGATCGCCACTCCGGGATAACCGAAGACGACCTTAACTCCCTCAGCCTCCAGGGATTTTATCATTGCGTCTGCTCCTATCATATGCACCATCCTTTCTTGTTATGTAAACCTATATATTGTTTGATCTCACTCAAACGCATTCATTATTCACTCAATTTCTTTGCCAATTTTACCGCATTTGCCGCATCTTTGGAATACCCGTCGGCACCGATCTCATCGGCATAATCTTCGGTGATCACCGCCCCGCCGATCATGAACTTACTCTTCAGTCCCTCTTCTTTGGCCAGGTCGATCACGTTTTTCATCTCACGCATCGTTGTGGTCATAAGGGCCGAGAGCGCTATGATCTTTGCGTTGTTCTCTTTTGCCGCGCGGATGATCTCTTCTCTGGGTACATCTTTTCCGAGATCCACCACGGTAAACCCGTTGTTCTTTAGCATCATCGCCACAAGATTCTTGCCGATATCATGGATATCGCCCTTTACCGTTGCAATGACGATCGTCGGCATGACCTCCGTCGCACCTTCTTTTTGAAGGAGCGGCTCCAAATATTCGATCGAGGCCTTCATGGCTTCGGCCGAAGCAATGAGCTGCGGCAGGAAATACTTACCGGAATCAAACAGATCGCCGACTTGTGCGATCGCGGGCAAAAGCGCATCATCCAAGACTTTCTGCGGTGCGATCCCGCTGTCTACGGCTTCCTTCGTCAGTTCTTTGATGTCCCGCTGCTTTCCGTTCAGCACGGCTTTTTTGACCTTGCCGATCGGCGTCGAATCGTCGATGTCCGTGGGTCTGGCCACGCTCATCTTATCGGGATCGACGACCTTCTTTGCCGTAGGCGCTTCATAGGTATGGGTATTGACGTAATCGATATACGTCATATCCGCGCCGGGCTTTCCGCGCAACAGATCGGAAGCAAGCGACGCACGCACCAGCATCTCCTGGTTCGGATTTGCGATCGCCATGGTCAGTCCGTTTTGGATCGCCATCGTCAGAAATGCGGTGTTGACCGCCATACGCTCGGGCATGCCGAAGGAAATATTGGAAAGACCGCAAATGGTTGCGAGTCCGTTTTCTTTGCAGTACCGAATGGTGTTTAAGGTATCCTGCCCGGCCGCGCTGTTCGCTGCGATCGTACCGACCAGACCGTCCACCACGATATCATCCTTTTTGATCCCCAGCGCAAAGGCACGCTGCAAGACTTCTTCGATAATATGTTTCTTTTCTTCCATATCCTTCGGAAGTCCGGCATCGGAAAGCGGCAGGAGGATGAACATCGCACCGTACTTTTCGGCGATCGGCAAAAGTTTATCCACCTTTTCCGATTCAAAGGAAATGGAATTAATGAGCGCACGTCCCGGATATCTGCGAAGTGCCGCTTCAATCACATCCACGTGGCTGCTGTCTATGGAAAGCGGAAGGTTCGTCACATTTGCAACGTCTTCCATCACACGGATCAGCGTTTCTTTTTCATCGATCCCGCTCATACCGCAGTTCACATCCAAAATCTTGGCTCCGCACGCTTCCTGCTCCTCGGCAAACTGCTCAACGAGATCCAGTTTTCCTTCCCGAAGTTCTGCCTGCAGTTTCTTTTTCCCGGTGGGATTGATGCGCTCACCGACGATCATGAACGGATCATCCAAGCCAAATTCCAGGCTCTGTCTCTCGGAGCAAAGGAAATGTCTGCCCGTGATCTCTTTCCGCTTACAGGACAAAGAACGTGTTTTCTCGACCAGCAATCGGATATATGCGGGACTTGTTCCGCAACAACCGCCGAGAACGGAAGCTCCCGCTTCGACGATGGATCTCATCTCTTCCGAAAACGTTTCGGCATCCATATCATAGACCGTATTGCCGTCCGCATCCAAGGAAGGTAGTCCGGCATTGGGTTTTGCGACAAGCGGAATATCCGTCACCTCTGCCATAGCCGAGATCACGGCACACATCTGATCGGGACCGGTGGAACAATTGGCACCGATCGCATCCACATGCAGATGAGATAAGGTAATGGCCGCACTCTTCGGATCGGAACCGAACAGGGTGCGTCCGTCGGTTTCAAAGGTCAGCGTTGCCATAACGGGAAGATCGCAGACCTCCATGGCCGCAATGGCACAGGCTCTGGTCTCCTGCAGACTCATCATCGTCTCGATGATCAATAGGTCCGCTCCGGCATCGGAAAGTGCACGGATCTGTTCTTTGTACACATCGACAAGTTCTTCGAATTCCAAAGGCCCGATCGGTTTTAACTGCTTTCCGGTCATCGTAAGATCACCGGCAACAAGGGCTTTTCCGGCTACCGCCTTCTTGGAAAGCTTTACCAGTTCCGTATTCATCTCGACCAATCTGTCTTCGAACCCATATTCCGCAAGCTTGATGCGATTCGCCGTAAAGGTCGGTGCATAAACAATATTCGACCCCGCAGCCACATAATCCGACTGCAGTTTGACAAGCGCGTCCGGATGTTCCAAAATCCACTGTTCCGGACAAACGCCGACCGGCATCCCGGCCTTCATCAGATTCGAGCCGGTCGCACCGTCCAAATATACGATTTTATCTTTCAGAAATTCACGAAATTCCGCTTTTTTCATCGTCCACCCACACGTTTCCCGTTTCTATGCGCAAAAAAACCGGATACATCACATGCATCCGGTTCCCACGATGTTCCTTATTACTTTAACAGCTGAATACTGCCAAGTACAGGGACCGGATTTTCTTCATCATTGATCGCGCCCACGAGACCGATGATCCAGCAGACGAACAAAAAGATATCTCCGACGATCGTGACGATCCATCCGATCACGGGAATGGCAGCCACGATACCGAGGACGATTCCTGCAAGCACCAAAACCAGCGCCTGGTTCAAATGAAACTTAGCGCCTTCTCTGTCTCCCACGAGATATGCGATCAAAAGACCGATCCATGTTAAATATGCTACGATTGATGTTGTTTTTCTGTCCATAGTAAGTCTCCTAATAAAACATATATATAATCTATCACGAAATCCGCGATCGTACAAGAACTAGCTCAGCATCATGCGGTCATTGGCAAACTCTCCGCCGCTGACTTCTTCAAATTTCTTTAACAGATCCGATACATGTAACGCTTTCTTTTCTTCGCCGCTCACATCGTAGATGATGTTTCCTTCATGCATCATGATCAGACGATTGCCGTGTGCAATGGCATCCTTCATATTGTGCGTTACCATCATGGCGGTCAGACCGTTTTCCTCGATGATCTTATCGGAAAGTGCCAATACCTTGGCTGCAGTCTTCGGATCCAGAGCCGCCGTATGCTCATCCAAAAGCAGCAGATCCGGTTTCTCCAACGAAGCCATTAAAAGCGTGATCGCCTGACGCTGTCCGCCGGACAACAGTCCTACCTTTGTGGTAAGCCTGTCTTCCAGACCCAGATCCAGCTTTGCAAGCTTTTTCATATACCGTTCGCGTTCCGCTTTTGTAACGCCCCATTTCAGACCGCGCTTCTTGCCGCGTCTGGCAGCGATCGCAAGATTCTCATCGATCGACATGGTTGCTGCGGTTCCGTTCATCGGATCCTGGAAAACTCTTCCCAAATATGGTGCTCTCTTATATTCGGATAATTTGGTCACATCGTTTCCGTCGATCAGGATGCTTCCCTGATTGATCGGCCATACACCTGCGATCGCATTTAACATCGTGGACTTTCCGGCTCCGTTACCGCCGATGATCGTCACGAAATCTCCTGCGTTTAACTGCAGATTCACACCGCTTAACGCAGTCTTTTCGTTGATGGTCCCTTTATTGAAGATCTTATGAACGTCTTTTAATTCCAACATAAATTCAGCCATGATCTACACCCCCTTGCTCGAATGCTTTTCCTTCAGATAAGGAATGGCAAGGAATACGGCTACAATGATCGCGGAGAACAGTTTCATGTTCTCGGAAGGAAGCTTTAACCAGATGACGATCGCATATACGATATAGTAAATGATCGCGCCGATCACAACCGACAAAAGCGTCCAGGCAAATGCCATCTTCCGTTTTGCGGTAAAACGTCCGAAGATCACCTCTCCGATGATGACAGCCGCAAGACCGATCACGATGGC
>JAILOQ010000084.1 GCA_024690725.1 Lachnospiraceae bacterium | reverse complement strand
GCGATCGACGGAAAAGGATTCTTTGCGATCAAGACGCCGAACGGAACCAGATATACCAGAAACGGTAATTTTACCTGGTCCATCAACGGAGCAAATATTGAACTTACGGATACCGAAGGAAATCAGGTTATGGATACCAATATGAAAGCGATCCGTCTTCCGGCAGGTTGTGTATCAAATTTGATCACGATCGCACAGGACGGGCAGATCTACTATCCGGATGCGGAGAATAATCTGCAATCGATGGGGATGACGATCGGTTTGTATCAGTTTCAGAATCCCGCCGGCCTGCATAAGAATTCCTCCAGTTTATATGAAGTAACGGATGCATCCGGTCAGGCGATCAATGAAGCTACCACGAACCTGCAGATTCAAAAATCCGGGATCCGTCAGGGATATCTGGAAGGATCCAACGTGCAGGTTGTGGATGAGATGGTAAATCTGATCGTGGCACAGCGTGCCTATGAGATGAATTCGAAGATCATCACCGCTTCCGATGAGATGATGCAGCAGGCGAATAATCTTCGCGGATAGTAAGTTTTGAAGTATAGGGAGGGAACTCCATGGATAATATCGATCTGAGCAGTTTGAGCAATTACTACAGCAGTATTGCCGACAATTATACAAGCCCTACGGCCAACTCCATTTCAGGCATGTCCGACAAGACTATGAAGGGGGCGACCGAAGAGGAACTCATGGATGCCTGCAAGGAATTTGAGTCCTATCTTTTGGAGCAGGTGTTTAAGCAGATGGATAAGACCACGAAGCTCTTCAGTGACGAGGAAGACAGTGGGTCGGGTACGATGATGGTGGATTATTTTAAGGATTCCACGATCGCAAAACTTGCTACGCAGTCTACCGAGCAGCAAGGCTTGGGACTGGCGCAGATGCTGTATGAGCAGATGTCCAGAAACTATGCCGGTATGATCACACCGACGGCGAGTGAGGATGCATCTCTTACAGCCGATGCTATGGCGAATCTTGCGACCTCCATGGGAGAGGGCGAAGAATAGATATCTTTTGAATATCGATCTTAGGGAAGGGCAGAGCTCTTCCCTTGTCTTATTTTTTCGTTGGTTCAAATGAATGAAGTTTCTCATTCAATTTTTCTGAAGGAATGAAATATGGAAGAAGAAATATTTATCGGGTATGTGCAGTCCGTCATTTATCAGAAGCCGGAAAGCGGATTTATGATCCTGAGTCTGCAGGATGAAAGCGGAGAAAACGAGCTGGTCGTAAAGGGCAGCTTTTTCGGCATCACGGAAGGGGAGAATCTGCGCGTCGAAGGGCGTATGGTGGACGATCCCACGTACGGTCCGCAAATGAATATGGAAACATACGAGGTGCTCCCGCCGAGTGATAAAGTCAGTGCGCTCCGGTATCTCGGGTCCGGTGCGATCAAAGGCGTGGGCGAAAAGCTGGCCGAGCGGATCGTGAAAAAGTTCAAAAACGATACCATGCGGATCATCGATGAGGAACCGGAGAGGCTTGCGGATATCAAGGGGGTCAGTCTGCGTCTGGCCCAGTCCATCGGAGAGCAGATGGCGGTCCGGAAAATGGAACGGAGTGCCATGATGTTTTTGCTTAACTTCGGCATTGGCGATAAAATGGCGGTCAAGATCTATAAGCGATACGGCGATGATGTTTACGATGTATTGAACACCAATCCGTATCGACTCGCCGAAGACGTGGAAGGGATCGGTTTCATCCGTGCGGATGAGATAGTGAAAGCGAACCATCTGGAAGTGGATCCGGAATACAGGGTGCGCTGCGGCATTTTGTATGTCTTAAACGAAGTGCTTTCCGAAGGACATACCTGCATCGAAGAAGAGCACCTTTGCCGTCGTGCGTCTGACCTTTTAAGGTGCGATGAGGAAGAAGCAAGGACGCAGCTCGGAAATCTGTCCATGGATCAAAAGGTCATCATCAAGGCGGGCGAGGCGGAGGTGCCCAGGGTGTATCCGCCGGTTGCATATTATGCGGAAAGCCAGATCGCTTCCTTGCTGATGCAGTTAAATGACAGCAGTACCTTCTTTGACCGGGCACTCGATCCGGAAAGAGAAAACCGTCTTACGGAAGAACTCGACAGCATCGAAGATGAAACGGGACTTATTTTGGATGCGCAGCAAAAGCAGGCGGTCTTACAGGCGGCGACTTCCGGTGTGACGATCATCACCGGCGGACCGGGTACGGGAAAAACGACGACGGTGAATGCGCTGATCCGTTTGCTGGAGCGGGAAGAAAAGACGATCGTTCTGACGGCGCCGACGGGCCGCGCGGCAAAGCGTATGACGGAGGCTTGTGGGAGAGAGGCGAAGACGATCCATAGGCTTTTGGAGGCGGTCGGCGGAGAAGAACGCGTCGGCGGTTTTCATCGAAACGAAGAAAACCCGCTGGAAGTGGATGCGGTGATCGTTGATGAGATGTCAATGGTCGATATCTTTTTGTTCCGGTCTTTGCTACGGGCACTGACGGAAGGAACGAGACTCGTGCTTGTCGGCGATGTGGACCAGCTTCCGAGTGTGGGGGCGGGGTGTGTCCTGCGTGATCTGATCGACAGCGGAGTATTTCATACCGTAGTGCTTACGACAATCTTTCGTCAGGCGCAAAAGAGCCGGATCGTGACCAATGCCCATCGGATCCATCGGGGCGAGCTGCCGGAGCTCGATGGAAAAGAGAATGAGACGGACTTTTTCTTTGTGGAACGCACGCAAAAAGAAGGTGCGATCCTGGCGATGGAACGGCTGCTAAAGGAAAACTTCCCCAGGAAGTTTAAGATCGATCCGATGGAGATCCAGGTGCTTTCACCAATGAAAAAGGGCGATTTCGGTGTGGCGAACATCAACCGTTTTTTGCAGGAGAGTCTGAATCCGCCGGCAAAGGAAAAACGGGAAAAAGTCTTCGGAGACGTTGTATTTCGGGAAGGCGACAAAGTCATGCAGATAAAAAACAACTACCAGCTTGAGTGGGTAACGGTCGGTCGGTACGGAGAACCGCTCGGTGACGGTGTCGGGGTATATAACGGGGATGTCGGTGTGATCCGAAAGATCAACGAATACAGCGAAATCTTTGAGATCGAATTCGATGAGGGACGGCGCGTGCGCTATCCTTTCGGGAATCTGGACGAGTTGGAACTGGCGTATGCCGTGACGATCCACAAGTCGCAGGGAAGCGAGTATCCGGTTGTGATCCTGACTCTTATCGGAGTGCCGTCGCAGCTTACGTACCGAAATCTTTTGTATACGGCCGTGACAAGGGCCAGACAGTGCGTTCTTATCCTGGGAGACCGGGCGGTGATGGAACGGATGATACAGACGGCGAGCAACGGCAGGCGAAATACGGGATTGCGGGATAAGATCCTGGCGCTTGCGCATATGCAGGAAACGGAGGGGCAGTGAGTCAGATACTAAACTTGTTGTATCCTACCCGTTGTCCGGTTTGTGACAGACCGCTTCCGCTGGTCGGTGTGCGGGAAGGATTTTGTGAAACGTGCTATGGAAAGTTACATTTTGTGACAAAGAATCGATGTATGATCTGCGGAAGGGGTTTGGCGGATCGAGGGGCAGAATACTGTCCGGATTGTGCGAAATACGGAAAGCATTATGCGTATGACAGGGGGCTGGCGCTTTGTGATTATGATGAAGTGATGCGAAACCTGATCTATCGCTTTAAATACGAGGGCAGGCGGGAATACGGAGAAGTATTCGGAAGACTGATGGCGAAACGTCTCGGGAAAGCGGTTCTCAGGGCCGGCGCTGACGGTATTATCCCGGTCCCCGTCCATCCGAAGCGTTTGCACCGGCGTGGGTATAATCAGGCTAAGGTGCTTGCGAAAAGCTTCGGAGACGCACTTGATATTCCGGTTTACGATCGGTTTGTGGAGCGTTGTGAAAACACGATCCCGATGAAAAATCTGAGCCCGGCGGAGCGCCAAAAAAATTTGGAAAATGCTTTCAAAATAGGGCAAAATGATGTAAAATTGAATGTAACTATAATCATGGATGATATCTACACGACAGGAGCGACCATGAATGCGATGGCGGGACTTTTAAAGGCGCACGGTATCAAGAGAGTATATTTTCTTACGATGGCCATCGGTGGGGAGGTATTTTAAATGAGTGACATAGTTGCATGCAGGAAGTGCGGAAAATTATTTAATTATATGCTGGGCGCGAGAATATGCCCCGCATGCAAAAAACTTCAGGAAGAAAAGTTTGTCGAAGTAAAGCAATACATTCGTGAACATAAAGGCGCAAATGTAAAGGAAGTCTGCGAACAATGTGATGTGGAGTCTAAGCAGATCGAGCTTTGGATCCGCCAGGAGCGACTTCAGTTTTCGGCTGAGGCCGGCGTGAAGGTTCCTTGTGAGTCTTGCGGTAAGATGATCTCCGGTGGTAAGATTTGTTCGGAATGTCGCAATAAACTTGCCGGACAGCTTGACAGTATGCTAAAGAAAGATGTAGCAACGCTGAAAGCGGAACAGCATCAGGGAAAAGGAAAGAAATTAAATGGCGGTACGGGTATGCACTATCGCCATTGATAAGGAAGTTATGATCAGTTCGGAACGGCTTAAATTAATGACAAAAATGGCTTCGTATGAGCAGGGCGAAGGAAAGAAGTTTATGTCCATCGGAAGCTTTTTTCGAAGCGATTATATCGGGTTGCAGATCATCAAGGCAGCGATCAGTGCGACGGTGGCTTTTCTTGTCATCGTGGCCATGTATGTGTTCTATAATTTCGAAGATCTGATGACGGACATTTATACCATGGACCTGATCGCATTCGGTAAGAATCTGCTGATGTATTATGCGATATTTACCGTTTCCTATACCGTGATCTGCTATGTGGTATTTTCGATACAGTATCACCGTGCGAAACGGAGTCTGAAAAAATACTATCATCGGCTGAAACAGTTATCTGCCATGTATGATATAGAAACGAAATAATTACGACAGAAAGGAATTTCTTATTATGTCATCGTTATTGGAGTTGCGGGAATTGATCCGTAATGTTTACAGTAAGACGGAACTCTATCTTACCCCGTTCCTCAAATTTCTTTTATCATTGTTTTGTCTTTTGACGATCAATGCACAGATCGGATATATGGATCGACTGAATAATATCATGGTTGTGCTTGTGATTTCACTTCTGTGTTCTTTTCTTCCGACCAATTGTATTGTGATCTTTTCGGCGCTGTTCATCATCGCGCATATGTATGCGGTCTCTTTGGAGTGTGCGGTATTTGGATTGGGACTGTTTTTGGTCATGTTTCTTTTGTATTTTCGGTTTGCATCCAAAGATGCGGTCATTCTTCTTCTGGTACCGTTTTTCTTTGCCATGAAGATACCGTATGTACTTGCGATCGCAGCGGGACTATTGTTTTCTCCGCTTTCGTTTATTTCCGTAGCCTGCGGAACCGTCGTTTATTATCTGCTCGGTTTCATTTCGTCCAACTATTCGGCGATCCAGGCATTTGAAGACGAAAGTGCGGTGGCAAGATTTCGTTATATCATCGATAACATCATCGGAAATAAGGAAATGCTCGTGTACATCGCGGCACTTTCCGTTATGGTCATTGTAGTGTATCTCCTGCGGAGGATGTCTGTAGAGTATGCATGGTCGATCGCGATCGTCGCGGGTGCGTTTGTCGGAGCCGTTGTGATCTTGATGGGGCAGATGATGTATGAAACGGAGATTTCCATTGTCGGTATGATCCTGGGTCTTTTGGTTGCCGTGCTTGTGGGGATCGTCATAATGTTCTTTAAGTTTAATGTGGATTATTCCCGAACGGAATTCGTTCAGTTTGAGGATGACGAATACTATTATTACGTAAAAGCGGTTCCGAAGAACAGTGTTTCGAAACCGGAACGTAAAGTGAAAAAGATTACCAGCGTTGTCTGAGCGCTGTATGAACTGATGAAGGGTGTGACCTTGTAATGGAGCAGATCACAACATTTTTTAACAGATACCTTAATTTTATCCATATTCCTACGCGTATCGTTTGGACTGATATTCTGGAGATTATCATAATCTCCTTTTTAGTGTATCAAATTTTGCTTTGGGTGCAGAATACCAAGGCATGGAGCCTGTTAAAGGGCGTTTTTGTCATTCTCATTTTCCTTTTATTCGCAGCAGTCTTTAATCTGAGCACGATCCTGTGGATCGCGGAGAAGGTATTTTCCATCGGTGTGATCGCCGTTGTTATCGTGCTGCAGCCGGAACTCAGGCGTGCGCTCGAACAGCTGGGCAGCAGGAGTTTTTTGTCGAACCTGATGCCGTTTGATAAGGGAAAAGAAGAAGGTATCTTTTCCGATCGCACGATCAATGAGATCGTAAAGGCGAGCTTTGAAATGGGCAAGGTTCGTACCGGTGCGCTGATCGTAATTGAGCAAAACCAGAATCTGGCCGAGTACATCCGTACGGGTATTGCATTGGATGCGCTTGTGACGAGCCAGCTTCTGATCAATATTTTCGAACATAATACACCGCTTCACGACGGTGCTGTTGTGATCCAGGGAAATCGCGTGACGGCAGCGACTTGTTATCTGCCGCTCAGTGACAGTACGCGACTTTCCAAAGAACTCGGAACCAGACATCGTGCGGGTGTCGGTGTGTCCGAAGTGACCGATTCCATGACGGTGATCGTTTCGGAAGAAACGGGGCGTGTCAGCGTGGCTTACGGAGGTAAGTTGATGCGTAACGTAACACCGGAAGAGTTAAAGGAACAACTGGAATCCATTCAGAATAAGTCTGTAGAGGAAAAGCCGAAGGGCTTGCAACTCAAGGGCTGGAAAGGCAGGTCCAAGAGTGAAGGAAAAGAGTAGTTGGAAAGATACGTTATTATTAAAGATCCTGGCTGTTCTGACCGCCGTTTTGATCTGGATCATTGTTGTTAACGTTAGCGATCCCATCACGGAATGTACCTATTCCGGCGTTACGGTAGAGATTTTGAATGAAAATCTGCTCGGAGACACAAATGAAACCTATCAGGTGTTGAATGATTCGGATAATATTTCCGTTACCATTGCGGCTAAGCGGTCGATCAATGACCTGCTGGGAAAAGAAAACATTCGTGCAACCGCAGATATGGCGGATCTGAACCGGGAAAGCGGAACGATCGCCATCAAATTGGAGACGACCAAGTATAACGATAAAGTGGAAAGCATTAAAGGAAAGACCAAGACCGTTGAGATCGAGGTGGAGGATCTGGTAAGAAAGCAATACCGCATCAATCCTGTCGTAAACGGAGAACCTTCGGACGGTTATGTTGTAGGTGATGTGGTACTCGATCAGAATGTGGTGACCGTACAGGGTCCTGCGTCCGTAATGGAGCAGATCGATCATGTAACGGCGGAAGCATCCGTGACGGGTATGAGCGGAAGCATCAGTACGACGAGTAGTATTCGTTATTATGATGCGGATGATATGCAGTTATCCGCTTCCAGGTTGACGAGCAATATTTCTTCCGTAAGTATTCAGGTGGAATTGCTTGCGACCAAGGAAGTCAGCTATAATTATACGATCGGAGGATATCCTGCGGACGGCTACGGCGTTTCGGATGATATCACCGCAGATCCCAAGGAAGTAGAGGTGGCAGGAAAGAGTTCCATAGTGTCGAGTCTGACGGCACTTACCATTCCGGCAACATCTCTGGATGTATCCGGAGCTTCCGAGACAAAAGAATTTAAAGTCGATTTAAACAAGATCCTTCCGGATGGCATCCGACTTGCGGATGAAGACTTTGACGGTATTGTTGTCGTGACGGTTCCGATCGAGCCGTTACAGACACAGGTCATCGATATAAAGAAATCCAACATTACGATTTCGGGTACGGAAGACGGAAAGACAGCTGTTTTGGCGTCTACCGGAGATGTGATAGCGATCAGTATACAGGGTGTGGAAGGAAGGCTGGAAGATCTGGATGCAACAACCATAAAAGGCGAGATTTCGGTTTCGGATTACATGAGCAGAGCGGGAGTTTCCGAATTGGAGGCGGGTGTATATGCAATGCCGATCACCATTGAACTTCCGGATGGTATCACAACGACAGAGACAGATGTGGTCGTTCAGGTACGGATCAAAGAAAAAGGATAAAAGAGGACAGAACATGAGCAGATTATTTGGCACAGACGGCGTAAGAGGAGTTGCAAACGAGGAATTGACACCTACACTTGCGATGGAACTCGGACAGGCGGGAGCTTACATTCTTTCCAGGGAAAACAAACACAAACCGACGATCATGGTCGGATGCGATACGCGAATTTCCGGTGACATGCTGGCAAATGCGTTGATGGCAGGTGCCTGCAGTGTCGGAGCGAATGTGGTATATGTTGGCGTGGTACCGACACCTGCGGTTGCTTATCTGGTGCGTAAATATAAGGTGGATGCGGGCGTTGTGATCTCGGCAAGCCACAATCCGGTCGAGTTTAACGGGATCAAGTTCTTTGACGGTGAAGGATATAAATTGCCGGATTCTTTGGAAGATGAGATTGAGAGCCTGATCGCGAGCGGAATGAAGGGTGTGAAATTCCCCACCGGTTCCGGCGTCGGAAAGGTAAAATACCGTACCGATGCAAAAGAAGAATATATCAATCATGCGAGAAAATCCGTTCCGTTGGATCTTACCGGAATGAAGATCGTAGTGGATACCGCAGAGGGTGCATCCTATTACACATCCGTGGAAACCTTAAAGGAACTCGGTGCATCGGTGGTTGCGATCCACAACAATCCGGACGGTACGAATATCAACGCCAATTGCGGCAGTACGCATATGGAAGAGTTAAAGGCCCGCGTCGTTTATGAGAAGGCAAATATCGGTCTGGCCTTTGACGGTGATGCGGATCGATTGCTTGCCGTGGATGAAAACGGAGAGACCGTGGACGGCGATCAGATCATGGCGATCGTCGGAAACTTTTTGAAGGATAACGGAAGACTAAAGGATGATACGATCGTGGTAACGGTCATGAGTAATCTGGGCTTCCATTTAATGGGAAAGGCACACGGCATCCATATGGAGCAGACCAAGGTCGGTGACCGGTATGTTCTGGAACGGATGAAAGAGATCGGCGCGAACTTAGGTGGTGAGCAGAGCGGTCATATCATATTCTTAGACGAGAATACGACCGGAGACGGACTCCTTAGCGCGTTGCATCTTTTGGAAGTTTTGGTGGCGACAAAAAAACCGCTCAGTGAATTAAAGAAGATCATGGAGGTGCTTCCGCAGGCGCTTGTCAATGCGAAGGTTCCGAATCATAAGAAAGAGAATTACATGGATTATCCGGAGATCGCAGAAGCGATCGAGGCATTGAACGAAAAGTTTGCCGGAGAAGGAAGAGTGTTGATCCGTCCGTCCGGGACGGAACCTCTGGTACGTGTCATGATCGAGGGCAAGGATCAGAAGGTGATCGAGAAAGAGGCAAAGAAACTTGCTGATCTGATTCAGAGCGAGATGCTTTGATGAGGATTGATTTTAGCCGTAATACTTGTTTATTTTTGGCAAAAATGGTATAGTGTTTTTGGGTATTTCATTTGGAGGCAAAAGATGGTTAGTCAAAAAGTTACGATAAAAAATCCGACCGGGCTACATTTACGTCCTGCAGGCGTCCTATGTAAGGAGGCTATGCAGTTTAAATCTTTGATTACATTTTCGTTCAGAGACAGTACGGCGAATGCAAAAAGTGTTCTAAGCGTCCTAGGTGCCTGCGTGAAATGCGGCGATGAGATCGAATTCGTTTGCGAAGGAGAGGACGAGGAGGAAGCTCTTAAAGCTTTGGTAGAAGCGATTGAGAACGGACTCGGTGAATAAGTGAATGTTGCAGCCCATCTTCTTTGATGGGCTGTTTTTATGTATAGCAGGAGGAGAAAAGACATGTTGAATTACAAGAGATATCGCAAGAATCCGGTTGTGGATTTCCCGGAGAGAACCTGGCCGAATAAAGAGATTACAAAGGCACCGATCTGGTGCTCGGTAGATCTGCGCGATGGAAATCAGGCGCTGATCGATCCGATGGTGGTAAACGAAAAGATTGAATTCTTCCAGTATCTGGTCAAGATCGGTTTCAAGGAGATCGAAGTGGGATTTCCTTCCGCTTCCCAGATCGAGTATGATTTCATGCGTCAGCTGGTAGATCGTAAGATGCTCGGTGATGACATCGTTCCGCAGGTTTTGACACAGTGCCGTGAGGAACTGATCAAAAGGACCTTCGAATCCATCGAGGGCTGCAAGCAGGCGATCGTGCATATTTATAATTCCACATCTACCTTGCAGAGAGATGTGGTGTTCCATATGGATAAGCCCGAGATCATCGATATCGCGCTCAAAGGTACACGGATGGTCAAAGAATATGCGAAGAACTTTCCCGGTAAGATCATCCTTGAGTATTCTCCGGAGAGCTTTACCGGAACCGAACTGGATTTTGCGGCTGAGATCTGCAATGCAGTGATCGATGAGTGGGGACCGACACCTGACAATAAGATGATCATCAATCTCCCTTCGACCGTGGAAATGACGACGCCGAATGTCTATGCAGACCGGATCGAGTGGATGTCGGCACATATGCACAGAAGAGATTCCGTGATCCTTTCCATCCATCCGCACAATGACAGAGGCACGGGTGTGGCCAGTGCCGAGCTTGCATTGCTCGCAGGAGCGGATCGTGTGGAAGGAACGTTATTCGGAAACGGCGAGCGTACCGGTAACGTGGATATCATGAATATTGCGTATAACATGTTCTCCCAGGGCGTAAATCCCGAGTTGGAGATAGAAAATGTCAATGAAGCGATCGATATTTACGAGCGCTTGAATAAGATGGAGATCCATCCGAGACATCCGTATGCAGGTAAGCTTGTGTTTACCGCGTTCTCCGGTTCTCATCAGGATGCCATCAACAAGGGTGTGGCAGCCATGAAGGAGCGCAACCTGGACCACTGGGAAGTGCCGTATCTGCCCATCGATCCCGCGGATATCGGAAGAGAGTACGAGCCGATCGTTCGTATCAATTCCCAGTCCGGTAAAGGTGGCGTGGCATTCGTTATGGACACCTATTTTGGATTCAAGATCCCGAAGGGCATGCAGAGAGAATTTGCCGATGTCATTCAGGCAATCTCCGAAAAGCAGGGGGAAGTAAGTCCCGAGACCGTGATGGAGAATTTCCGCGAGCAGTATCTTGAAAAGAAAGAGCCGATCCACTTCCGCGCACTGAAGGTAGAGGATTTAAGCGATGAAGTTGAGACGGAGTTTGATACAAAGGTACGTGTGACATATACGGACCATGGCGAGGACAAGGTATTCGAAGCAGCCGGCAACGGACCGATCGATGCGGTGAAGCACGGCTTACAGAATACATTCGGTATCGAGATCAAGGTGTTGGATTACGAAGAGCATGCACTGCAGAGCGGGTCCAATTCCCAGGCGGCTGCCTATATCCATTTGCTGGATTCCAAAACGGGAGAAGCTACCTACGGCGTGGGTGTTTCCAGTAACATTACCCGTGCTTCCGTAAGAGCCGTATTCTCTGCCCTGAATCGATTAGGACTTGGAGACAAATAATCTTATGCTTCAAAGATGTAAGCAATTTTTGAATACAAAAGGACAAATTTTACTGCCGATCATAACCCTGCTTTGCTTAGCAGGGTTTATTGGCAGTTATTTATTTCCCAACGAAGTGCTCGATACCTATGCGGTAAACGCCACAGAGGAGGAAGGCGATACACAGCAGATCCATTGGCTTTTGTCGGCCGATGACGAGGTGGAGTATCGTATGAAAACGGACGGTCGGACGATGAAGGGCATTCAGATCGGTATTTCTTTGCCGGAAGCCGTGCCTGCGAACACGAATCTTTCGTACCGCCTGTACAAAGAAGGTGCACTTCTGTATGAAGGCGCCTACGATCTTTCGACTTGTCTGGATGGGCAATACCCGTATCTTCCGTTTGAAGGAGCGGATGCATCGGGCGAGCTTCGGATCGTATTTTCATGTTCCGCTGCATCGGAGTCCGGAACCCAAGTCGGGATCTTTTGTAATCACAAAACAGATCCGGACGGAGAGACGGTGATCGCGGGAGAGCCTTCGGATCTTGCGCTAAAAGTCTATTATATCTATTCGCACGATACCTATCCGTTTTTATATGATGCGCGTGTTCTTACCTTCCTGTTTTTCGCGGCGTCCTGCGTGGCGGATCTTTCGTTTTTGAAAAAGAAAAAGGAAGAGAGAGAGCCCGGGGAAGAGGACAAACGGGAAAAGAAGCACCTTTCCCCGGATCCGAAAGCGATCGTGCGGTGGGCGTTGATCGTTCTTTGCACAGGTCTTTTGGCGGTATGTTTGGATGTGATTTTCTTTAATCTGCACAGCTTGAGCGGAACGTATGAAACAGAGCTTACGGCAGAGACATTTTCGATGGAGGACAGCTACGTTTATCTTTCCGATCAGGAAATGTATGAGCTTGAGGTGGCACAGGAAAACGAGCGGATCATGGCCGAGTACGAGGGCAGGACGTATGAAGAAGTGCTTCCCGAAGGCTATGAGAAACGCGACGGTAAGATCGCAAAGAAATGCAAAGCATACGAATTGACATACGAGCTTCCCGAGGCCCGTTATATACGAAAACTGGCCTTTTATGCACCGGTAACGGATGCGGCCGGGATTTCGGTCGATCTGTTTTCGGACGGCGAAAAGGTTGCGGACGGTATGTACTGCAGTGTCTCTCCGGCCCTCGGTGCGGGCGTGATGAATGTAGGAAAGAGCGGCGACCGTGTGACGATCGGATTTTTGGCATCCGATGAGATAAAGGAAGAAGACATTCGCTTGGCCGTTTCGAATAAACTCAGGATCGAGCCGGTGCGCGTTTTGTTCTTCTTTACCTGTCTGTTCTGTCTCTGCCTTTTGTTCGTCCGCCGGGACAAAGAAGGCGCGCGAAAACCCGAATGGATCTTTGCGATATCCGCATTTTTGTGCGGTGGGATCCTGATCCTGGGGATCGGGACGAACCAGGTTGGATTTGATGAATATGTGCATGCCAAGGCGGCATACGCACTTTCCTTCGGTTCCACCATAGAGACGACCGAAGCGGCTATGGAAATGGGCGGGAATTTATTGCCCTATTACAACAATCCCGAAGAGAGGGATCTGGTGTATGCATATCTGGATGAGATGAACGATCCGAATGTGATCGCGCCAAACATCAGCCATCAGAGCAGGCTTCCGCGAACGGAGACGAGGGTGTATTATCCCATGGCAGCGGGCTTTTACGTGGGCCGCATGCTGCATCTGTCCTTTGCGGATATGGTGGCGCTCGCGAAGTTCGGAAATCTGATCTGTTACATCGCGATCGTGTGTTTTGCCATAAAGTTAGCCGAGGCTTACCCACTTGTCGTGATGGCGATCGGGTTGTTGCCGAACAATATCTTCATTGCATCGGAACTTAGTTACGATGCGCTCGTGACGTCCTGTCTGCTTCTCGGATATGTGCTTTTGTTAAATGAGTTTTTGCAGCCGAATCGACGGTTGCGTCCGTGGAGACTTGCGGCCATGCTCTTTGTCTTCGAGGTGGGATGTCTGTCAAAACCGGTCTATATCTTTATGGCCTGCATGCTCGTATTTTTGCCGAAACATAAGTTTAAGAACCGCTTGTCGGAAGTGTTGTGCAAACTTGCCGTCGTGGCTTTTGCGGGCATGATGTTATACAATATCTTCCGGCCCACGCCTGTCAGCGGCGGGGATTATCAACTCGTCAGCAATGTGATCTATTCCGGCGACAAGCGCAGCGTGGGAACCTCCACGATGGGACAGATCGAATATATCATGCATAACGCCGTGGCCTATGCATCCTTACTGTTAAAAGAAATGTTCTCGATGCTCGGCGATTATGTCCTGCCCTATAGCAAAACCCTCGGCGTCGGCGGGATCGGCTATGTGAATTACGCTTATCTCGGTGCGGCACCGTTTTTGGTAAATTATCTGATGATCGCGGTTGGCATTTGTACGGCGCTTACTTCCGATATCCGTAAGCGGACGAAGGAGGCGGTCGGACTTGCCGGGCTTACGAAGGCGCAAAAGGCGTTGACACATTTGATGAATTTCGGTGTGGCGGCGGTCGTCTTTACCTCGATGTATGTGTCGTATAATGCCGTGGGAGCAGATACGATCCTGGGTGTGCAGGGACGTTATTTTATCCCGTTGTTTCTGCCGTTTCTGAGTACGCTCTTCGGATGCCGGCAGATCGGAAATGAAAAAGTAAGACAATATATCGAGCGTGGATGTGTTATAGTAATGATAGGTCTGAATCTGTATATGACCTGGTCCATGGTGGTTACCGCCATGAATGTGTAGGGGAACGTATGATCAGCATTATCGTACCGGTGTACAAAAGTGAAAAGACGTTGGAGCGGTGCATTCACTCTCTGACGGCACAGACATATGAGGATATCGAGATTTTGATGGTGGTGGAAGAACTGCCGGACCCGTCTGCGATCTTGGCGGATAAGCTGGCCGAAGAGGATGCGAGGATCCGCGTGATCCATTGCAAGAATGAAGGTGTTTCTCCGTCCAGGAACCGCGGTATTCAGGAAGCGAAGGGCATGTATCTTCGTTTTGTGGACAGCGATGACTATGTGGAACCCGATTCGCTCGCCCTTCTGATGGAAGCCATGACGGAGGATACGGATCTTGTGATCGCCGGCTACCGGCATCTGTATTTCGGAAGGGATATTCCGAAGATCCCGAGGAAAGGGACGTATGAATTAAAGAATTTAAGCGAAGAGGAGCAGGAAGAGATCCGCACACTCTACGTGGACGGTTTTTTCAATATGCCATGGAACAAGCTCTACCGCAGGGACCTGGTCAGTGAGTATTTCCCGACCGATCTGTCTCTCGGAGAGGATCTGGTGTTTAACCAGCATTATATTGCAAGTGCCGTAAGGCTTACGGTCATCGACCGGGCGGTCTGCAATTATATTCAGGATGATCGCGGTACCACGCTGTCGACAAAGAAGCGCATGGACAAGCTTCCGGTAGCGCTCCGTCTTTATGATGAGGGACGCGACTTCTTTTCCCGGCTGGGGATCCCGGCAAAGGGAAAGCCTGCGATCAAGACATTGACCGCATTTTTGGATGATATCGGACTTTTGGCCTACGATACCGAGCTGTCAAAAGAAGCGCTGCTCGGTAATATCGAAGAATATGCGACCGCCTTGGACGGCTTGGATTTTGAGGGCGAAGAGGTGCGTCTTTCGGCACCGGATCATCGCATGATCTACAAAGCCCTGTCCAAAAAGAAGTATAAAAAGGTGCGCCGTCTGATCGGTTACCGAAAAATGGCGGCAACGCTTCTCGGACGCAGATAACGCTCAATCCGATGTGACGGGTGGAAGCACATAAAAAAGAAGTGCGGAAGAGAAAGCGCAGAAGAGAAAAGCGCATAAGAGAAAACGCAGAAGATATATAGAAGCAAAAAAGAAATGAGAAGAGGAATAAAACGAAAGGAGGAGCCATGAAAGGCATTGTCATCATTCCGGCCTATAACGAAGAAAAAAGCATTGTCGAAACCGTGCGCGATATCACGGAACACGCTCCGAATTTCGATTATGTTGTAGTCAACGACTGTTCCACGGACGACACACGCATCGTCTGTGAAAAGAACGGTCTTCATGTATTAAACCTTCCCGTAAATCTGGGAATCGGCGGAGCGGTGCAGACCGGTTACCGATATGCCATGGGCAACGGCTATGAGTATGCCGTGCAGTTTGACGGAGACGGCCAGCACGATGCAAAGTATCTAAACGACATGCTCTCTTACATGGAAGAGCACGGAACGGATATGCTGATCGGTTCCCGCTACATCGAAAAAGAAGGATTTCAGTCGACGGGACTGCGTCGGTTCGGCATCCGGTATTTCTCGGTACTGATCAAGATCCTGACGGGAAAGAAGATCACGGATCCGACGTCCGGTATGCGTATGGTGAACCGGGATGTGATGTTTATCTATGCGGCGGATTACCCGAAGGATTATCCGGAACCGGAAAGTGCGGTTGCAATCTTAAATCAGGGGAAGGTCATTGAGGAGTATCCCGTGATCATGCGGGAGCGTAGGGAGGGAGTTTCTTCCATTTCCCCCATGCGAAGTGTGTATTATATGGTTAAGGTGACACTTGCCATTTTGGTTGAAATGTTACGAAAGTAAGAGGGACCGAAATATGATGAGTACAAAGATTCAGATCATTATCGGCGCGGTGCTTTTGGTGGGACTGTTTGCCATCGTCAATATGATCCGACAGAGAAAACTGGATTTGAAATATGCCTTAAGCTGGCTTGTGGCATTTGTGGCCGTGTTGATCCTGGATATCTTCCCGGTTCTTCTGACAAAGCTTTCTTATGCACTTGGTATCTGGGCACCGGTAAACATGGTCTTCTTCCTGGGATTCTGTTTTTCCCTGATGATCATCTTTACGCTTACCGTGGCGCTTTCGCGCATGTCCGAACGCGTGCGCAAGCTTTCGCAGGCCGTGGCACTCAATGAAGAAAAGATCTTGCAATTGGAGCAGTCTTTGGCGGATAAGGACGGAGAAACAAACGGCGGATCCGAAGTGTAAAACTGACATTACAGGGGAGAATGTATGGAAGCATTGGTCAGCATTATTTTGCCGATTTACAGAGTGGAAAAATATTTAGGTCGGGCGATAGACTCTTGTCTGTCCCAGACCTATTCTCATTTGGAGATCATTTTGGTCGATGACGGATCGGACGATTCCTGCGGAGAGATCTGCGATACCTATGCAAAGAAGGATGCGCGGATCCGTGTGATCCATAAGGAAAACGGCGGTTTGTCCGATGCCAGAAATGCGGGACTTGATGTGGCGACCGGCGATTATATCGCCTTTGTCGACAGCGATGATTATATCGCTCCGGATTTTATTGAGTCGTTGCTTTGCTGTATCAGGGAAGAGGATGCTGATCTCGCTCTTTGCTCCTATGTGACGACGGAGGACGACGGATTAAAGCTGTCTGTCTTTGAACCGTTGAAAGAAGCGGTCGGCAAGGAAGAACATATTGCGGATGGAGAACGAGAAGTCTCCGATAGTAGGACACTTTTAAACAATCTTTACGACAGGAATCACCGTGATGCAACCTATTTCATCGTGGCCTGGAACAAGCTCTATAAGGCAGAACTCTGGAAAGAGATCCGTTTTCCGAAGGGAAAGATCCACGAAGACGAAGCGATCATGCATGAAGTGTTTGATCGGGCAAACAAAGGCGTTTATCTGCGCAGAAAACTCTATGCATATTATCAGATGCCGGGCAGCATCACGCGCGGCTCGTTTCAAATGAAACGTCTGGATTGGCTGGATGCCCTGGATAAAAGAGTGGCTTATTTCGAAGAGAAGGGCGATGAGGAACAGGTGCGCTCGGCAAAAGAAGCGCGGGCAAACGGCGCGATCCATTATTATTACCGTCTGAAGGATGCATTTCCCGGAGAAGTCGAGCAGTTAAAAAGACTGAAGGGATATGTCAAAGAAGGAAGGAAAGCAAGCGATAGGAAGGTCGGATATACGGCATTTTTATTGTCACCGTTCTTTTACCGGACGGCGACCTGTGTGGAACGCGACGACAAAGAACGGTTGTATCAGCTGTTGTATTCCATGATCCTGATCTTTACCGCATTGCTTTGTCTGTATAAGCTTGGCGTGAAATATGTAGATCCCTGGGACGAGGCAAGACATGGCGTGAATGCCTATGAAATGCTGCGCTCCGGAAACCTGATCAAGAGTACCTATCTGTATGAGACCGATTATTACAACTTAAAACCGATGCTCAGCATGTGGCTGATCATGGCATTCATGAAGGTGCTCGGACCCGGAGTCATTGCTCTTCGTTTGCCGTCGGTATGCTGTTATCTTTTGCTTTGCGTATTGGTCGGAAACTTTGTGAGAAACCGTTACGGCCGTGTGCCGGCACTGTTTTCCATGATGTTCCTTGCGGCAAATACCACGCCGTTTTTGGCTCACATGGTAAGGAGCGGAGATGCGGACAGTTTATATGTGCTTCTGTTTTCCGTTGCCATGATGGAGATGATCCGTCTTAAAGAACGGCCGGATAAACTATGGGTCTGCGGGCTGATGTTTTCCCTGGCGTTTCTTACCAAGAGTTTTCATGCCGGCATTATTGCCCTGATTGGTATTGTGTTCCTGATCGGAAGCGGTGTGATCCGAAAGATCAAAGTGAAACACTGGGTCGGATTCTTTGTTTCGACATTGGCACCGGTCGGCATCTGGGCGATCCTTAGGTATCGGACGGACGGAACGCAATTTTTCCGTACGATGTGGGAAACCGATGTCATGGGACGTACATCCGCGGGCTTTGGAAGTAACGAAGCAGGCTTCGGATATTATTTTTCTTATTATCTGGGGAGGATGAGCGGTGAACTGCAGGTGTATCTTGTTGCACTCGTTCTATTGCTTCTTGGCATGGTGCTGGCGTTACGAAAGAACGGTGGCCTGAAGGCCTTGAAGAACAGTGACGTATTGGGATTTGC
>JAILOQ010000045.1 GCA_024690725.1 Lachnospiraceae bacterium | reverse complement strand
TCGATAAAGCAATCCCCGAGCCGCGGCAGGATCGTATCCTTCGACACATATACATAGGAGCTGTCCGCGCGAAAATACGCGCTCATCGCGGGCATATGCGCAAGGCCCACGGTACTCGTGAGCGCCGGCTCCGCAAGGGCGAAGCACAAAAGCAGGTACTGAAACCGCCGCTGCCGCACATATGTCAGCGCATAGATGAAAAAGAGAATGCTTAATACATAGGTCACATGCTCGCCGCGGGAAAACATCTCTCCGCTCTCACTGCGACAGAATGTATAGGTATAAGCGATCGGCGGCATGATACAAAAATACAGACAAAACGCCGCGCGATATCCGATCGTCTCATTGTTTAAAAGATCCTTCACTTTCCGTCCTTTCACGACGGTAAAAAGAAGGGCCGCTCCCACAAATCCGAACACCGGAAGTCCCACAAAGCGGATGCAGTCATAGGCAACGATCCGCAAAACGGAATAGCTGTTGTTGCTAAGATATGCCATGAAGTTCGACGGTACGTTTTCGCCGAACATACAGATCCCGTCCGCAAGTACGGTCTGACCCGCCATCGCAAGGATGTGGTTCGCCATCCGGAAAAGTAAGGGGATGCTAACTCCGACGAGCACAAGGGTTATCGCCCAGCCTGCATAGAATGCAGGCTTTTTCAGATCACGCTTCAACTCTTTCGTTGCGATGTGCCGATACAATACCCAAAGCCCCATCGGGAGAAACCCGCATCCCACCGCGGCTCCGAGCAAAGGATAGTAGAGCCCGTGCAAGAGTGTCGTGAGGATCCAGCACCAAAGCCAGAGCGCACGCTTTTTAACAAGCGGCCGGTACAATAAGAGCAGGGTGATCGGTAACATGAAGATGTAGCGGTTGTAATTCTCCAGCCAGGTATTGACGGAGAAGAACATCGCGATGAGCAATACATATTCACTCTTTAAGTGAAGCCGCAAACAGATCACGAGCAGGGTGAAGATACAGAGATAGAAAATGACATTGGTCGTGTTGTAATTTGCGATCTTGCCTTCGCCAAGTACCTCCAAAAAAGCGCCCTGCAAAAGCGAAAACAGCCCCGATGTCGGGGAGTATTCCTCGTATAGCTTTTGCCCTTTCAAAAAGACCTGGGAGAATCCGATGACGCATTCGTAAGGATGGCGCACATCGTCCCGGACCACGCAGCCGTTCCCGGTCATCTGTAACCAGGTAAAGGCAAGGACCGAAGAAGAGATCGTGAGGATCTCGGACAGGTTTGCGGGTGCGTGCCAATAGGTTTTGAGCTTAACACTCGCTTCGAAGCAGACCAGGATCACGCCGATCAGCGTAGCGATGATAACGCCGGTTGCGGGGCGGATCGAGATGAAATTCTGCTGCCAGTAATATGTATCGATCAACAGATAGCAAAGCAGTCCCGCCATCAAAAGCTGTGCCGTTAGAATCCCGCGCTTTAAGAGATCTTCGTATCGTTCGGAAAGCCATGCAAAGACACAGGCACAAACTGCGGCGACAATGCTGAACAGATCGATGCCGGGCTCCTGCCTGACATGGAAAAGCACCGCGATATAGTAAAGGCCCATAAGCCCCATGTCCGAGAGAAAGTAAAACAACACCGTCTCGCCGACATGCTCACTTTTTATGAGCGTTGCAAACAACAAAACGCACAGCCCCAAAAGTACCTGCGCATTCACGGACTGATACATGAGGTACTGCACGAGAAGCGATGCGGAAAATGTGAGGATGCAGACCATGGAAAATGTTAGCCGGGGCAAACTCGGTTTCGCATGCTTTGCAACATCTTTCATTTCCTCGCCTGCCGCCGCGTCGCTTTCTGTTTCCTCGCCTGCCGCCGCGCCGCTTTCCGAAGAGATATCATGTGTTTCCCCTACATCATCCCTCCGCTTGCCAACGACGATCTCAGCGATGACAGAAAGGATCAGATACAGAGCCGTCCCGCCAAAGAGCAAGATCCACAAAAGCTTGAACTCGATGGATTTATTGGTTCCGTCAATACCAAGATTTCCGGTGATCACATCGTCAAACACCTCCGGCGTATTTCCGAAGTGTGCCAGCCAGAAAACGGCAAACACGCAGGAAATCAGGACGACGAAAAGGAATATGAAAAGGTTTCTTTTTCCCGTAGGTCTACTGTCTTTCATGGATTATTTCATAAACTCCCGATATGCATTCAGAACTTCTTTCGTATCTCCGCACATCCGAACCTCGCCATCGTTTAACCACAGCACTCTGTCACACAGCTCCTGCAAGGTTCCCAGATTGTGGGATACGATGACGACCGTCCGATCGCCGTCGGAGATCAGCTCCTTCATCTTTCCGTAGCTCTTCTTTTTAAAGCTCTCATCCCCCACACTCAAAACCTCATCGATGAGCATGATGTCGGTCTCCAAAATGGCGGTCACGGAAAAGGCCAGTTTGGAATACATACCGCTCGAATAGGTGCGAACGGGCATATCGATGAAATCGCCCAGATCCGCAAACGCGATGATGTCATCCATGTGCGCTTCCACCTCCGCCTCGGAAAACCCGAGCACAAGGCCGGAAAGCATGATGTTTTCGCGCCCCGTCAGATCGCCCATAAAGCCGACGCCGATGGCAAGCAGCGAGATCGAATTTCCATGCAGATCGATCGTGCCTGCGTCCGCCGAAAAGATATTGGCCAGTGCCTTTAACATCGTGGACTTCCCGCTTCCGTTCTTTCCGATGATGCCGAGGATCTCGCCCTTTTCCACCTCGAAGGACACGCCGCGCACCGCCTCGACCTTCTTCGTTTCCACCGGCTTCATGCGAAGGAGATTTCGCTTGATCGAGTATTTTTTTACGGTCTTATATGTAATTTCCAGATCCTTTACGGTGATCGCAGGTTCCTTCATCTTAGATTACCTTTACGTAGTTGTTTTCCGAACGATAAATGTTCCACACGCCAAACACGGCGAGTATGAGACTTATGACAAACCATACGCCGAGCCGCCACCAAACGGGGCCTTGCTCATAGAGCATGGCATCGCGCATCGACGCACTAAAGAGCGCCATGGGATTTCCGGTCAGCAATACATCGCTGTACGGATGCGGAATGCTTCGTTCAATGTTATAAAAAATACCGGACAGATAGAAGGTGAAACGAAGTACGATCGTGATCACCTTGTTCATGTCGTCGATAAATACACCCAAATGCAAAAGGATCGTGCAGCACCCGAAGGTAAAGAGGATCATGCAAAGCACCACCGGCAGGATGAGGATCACATGCCAATCCACCGGCACGCGGTAGACGATCATCATCACGACCGAAATGCCCAAACACACCAACATCTTAAAGCCGTTTACCATCATGTTCGAAACGATCAGGATGAACTTCGGCAGATACACCTTCGATACGATCGGCTTATTCGCCTTTACGATCGACACCGCGGCTCTGACACACCGCCCGAAGAAATCCCAGACGGAAAGCCCGATGAAGATATAGACATTGTAATAGTCTTCCCGATGCTTAAACAAAAACCCGAACACGAAGGAATAGATGAGCATCAGACAAAAGGGCTCTAAGATCCACCAGATCCAGTTTAAGTAGCTGTTTGCCACCTCCGCCTTCAATTGGCTCTTTGCCGCATACTTGCAATATCCCCAATATTTAGTTAGGTCCGAACGAAATTTTTTCATACCCTTAATTGTACCAAATCTGTGGTATTCTTTCCATATGTTTGCACATCAGTCCATATTTTCGATCCACTCACATACACGCTTGCAATTGTCCTTGTCGCGATATGCAAAGAACGCATCCACCCTCGCATGATACGTCTCGGTCTGTTCACAGCCTGTTAAAAGAAGGCGTTCCGTTTCTTTGACCAGGTTCTCATGCTCCGTGATGACGGGACCGAAGCCCATCGTGCGATAATCCCAATAGCCCTTGGTATAGGTGTGGTTCTCGAAGAATTCCTCCTCGTCGAACTGATAGTATATGACAGGCTTTCCGAGGTAGGCAAAATCAAAGGCCGTAGAGGAATAATCCGTGATCATCGCCGCAGATTCCGCAAAGAGCTTGCGATATTCCACATCTTCTCCCAAAATTTCGACCACATCGCTTTTTGCAAAATCCGATGCATTGGCGCGCATCGCGGGATGCAGCACCAGCTTGAACTTATAGCCGTGCTCCCTCATCAGAGATAGGAGCTTTTCATCCTTTAAGATCGCATTGTAACGCGCAAAGAACTCACTTTCTCTGAGCATTACGTTATACTGCCAAACACCGGTCTTGATGTCCAGCTTCGAGGAAATGTATTGGCGCCAGGTCGGCATGATGAGGATCGACTTTTCCGTTTCCTTCGCCGGCTCCAGGCGGTCAAACCGAGGAAATCCCGTCAGCGCCACAACCTTTTCATCGTAATCATAATCTCCGTTTAGGATGGAATCGTACTCCGCTTTTCCGGCGGTCACGAACATCTTGAGATTTTTATTGTAGCGGTTGAGCCATCCGGAAATATCGTCCTTCGTGATCCCGTGCTGCAAAAAGACCTGCTTTGCCCGGTAGAGATCGCGAAGCTTCATCGAGGTGCCCCAGCAGATGTCACGCACAAACTCATCGGCCTGCGAGGAAATGATCTTATCGGCCAGCATATGGATCAAGATATGGCGCTCGCTCCGATACTCCAAAACCTTCCCAATGGCGGAGAGTTTTCCATAATCCTTGCTCTCCCTTGCCAAAGCATAGTACACATCGATATGCTTCGGCCTCTTTCTGCAAAGATAGCGAAACAGCGCTTCACCGTTATCGCCTGCGGTCCCGGGACGATCCGTGATCAGCCAGATCTCTCTGTCCTTGCTTCTTTTCTTCATAAAATACTTGGCACGGAGCCGTAAGGTCTTTCGGAAATCCTCATATTGCCCGGTCTCCAAATACGCAAGACCTTTTTTCCGTACGGCATCCACGATCTTTTTCTCGATCGCCAGGCGGAAAAGCTGCTCTTGTTTGAAATGCTTTGCGGGCGTACTCTTTTCGACATACATGTGATTCAAAGGATGCGTGATCATGTAATCATCATAGATAACATACTCGTAGCGGCTTGCCGCCATAAAGGGTGTAAGACGGCCCACGCGGATCTTCTCACACTGTACGCTCCCTGCCTTTCCCGAGAAAAGAAAACGGATCTCTTCTTTTTCCGTTACTTCTCCAAGCGGGAACTTAAACTCGCACCTTTTCCTGTGGCCGTATGCTTCAATGGGATTTTCGATCTCACGCGCATCCATCACCTTAAACGGAGCAAAGATCTCTCCCTTGTATTTCACATTAAGATCCAAAGAAAACGCGGGATCGTCCATATTCGGATAGAACACGGAAAGATACAGCTCTCCGCCTTCATACTCCATGATCTCGAGATTTATCTGCACACGGGACACGTCCTTAACCTCGGTATCCCCACCCTTGACAAGGATCCTGTTTCCTTCTTTTACCATTCGGAAATCTTCTCCGTATTTATGGCGGAAAATGGAATAAAAATAGACCCAGTTTAACTTCTTCTGCCCGAGGATGATGTCATCGTCAAAGCGTTTCAGAAGCTCCAATACATCCGTATAATATGCCGCCCCTTCCTCATGTCCGAGCGCTTCAATGACATGCTTTACTTCCATGATGCGCCACTGCAAAAAGGACATCAGGTTAAACTGTAAAAACCGGGGGATCTGCTCACCTTCCGGGTATTGATCCACGAAGTGATAGACGAGATTGTGAAGGTTCTCGGTAAAGGTCTTGGGCTTATTGCTCTCGGACTGCACCAAAGACTGCTGCCCGTTGGAGCGTCTGCGGTACATATAGACCGTATCCGCCACGACACCGATCGTATTGCACCCGCGCATCACTTCGAGCACATACTTTAAATCCTCTCCGCTGGCCATATTCTCATCAAAATCGAGCGCCTTTGCCTG
>JAILOQ010000007.1 GCA_024690725.1 Lachnospiraceae bacterium | reverse complement strand
TTTGACAAACGCCCCGCATAGGTGTAATCGTAATCGCCTTTTTCCTTTACGTTACCGGTGTAATATACATAGATCTCGCCGTCTTCGACGTATGCCGAACCGGAATACACACCGTCTTTATCCAAGGGATTATCCGGAGACATAAACGGTCCGGTATAGGTGTAGTTTATAAAATCCTTCGTCGTGTAATGTCCCCAATACTTCTCTCCGCCATCGGCGTTCTTTGGCGAGTACTGGAAAAAGATGTGGTAAACACCGTTACACTCGCAAAGACCGTTCGGATCGTTCAACCATCCGACGGGAGGCATCAGATGAAACCCAAGGGCATGGTCCGTTGCCATGATCTGCGGTTGCCGTTCTTTTTCCAGGGACCGGATCTGTTCTAAATCTTTTTCTGCATGCGTGATCATAACCCCTCCCTTCCGTATCGATACATCTCCCACCGCTTGCGCAGTGGGAGAGAAACGAATTATTTTTGTACTTTCAAAATCTGTGTACCGCAAGCTGTATCGCCCGTGGTAAGCAATTCTACGGAAGCGAAGTCATCGCTGTTTGTAACGATCACAGGGGTCGTGAGATTGTAGCCGCCTTCCTTGATCACGGCTGCGTCGAACTTGATCAGGGGATCGCCGATCTTAACTTTGTCGCCGTCCTTTACGAGCTTCGTGAAGCCCTTTCCGTCAAGCTCTACGGTATTGATACCGATGTGTACCAGAAGTTCCACGCCGTCATCGCTTTCGAGACCTACCGCATGACCGGTGTCAAATACCATGGTCACGGTTCCGTTTACCGGGGAGCTTACCGTATCGCCTGTGGGAACGATCGCCGCACCTTTGCCGAGTGCTTCGGAAGCGAAGGTCTCATCGGGTGTCTCGGAAAGCGGGATCACCTTACCGTCTACGGGAGCAGATACGATCTTGTCTGCATTGTCGCTCGCTGCAGGTGCTTCGGGTGCTTTTGCGGGAGCTGCTTCCGGTACTTCCTCTTTCCAGATGAACCAGGTAAGAGCAAATGCAACACCGCCGGAGATCAAAAGGAGTACGCAATACATCGGCGCATTCGTGATGATCAAGAATCCCGGGAAACCGGTAACACCGTAAGACTTTGCTCCGAGTCCTGCGATCGCTGCAAAGAGACCGCCGGCCGCACCACCGACCATAGCACATACAAACGGTTTAAAGAATCGGAAGTTGATACCGAAGATTGCCGGCTCCGTAATACCCAAGGATGCGGAAAGTGCGGAGGGAATCGCTACCGCCTTTGTCTTTGCGTTCCTTGCCTTTAAGCCTACCGCAAGTGCTGCGGCACCCTGTGCAAAGTTTGCTGCCGTTGCGATCGGCATCCAGGTGTTTAATCCGCCTTCGACCGCGAGCATACCTGCCTCAATCGCATTGTACATATGATGCAGACCCATAACTACCGTTGCAGGATAGAAGAAACCTACGATCAAAGCACCGATCGGATTGTGTACCAGCCACTCTGCGCCTGCCAATACATAGTTCTCAAGGAGAGCAAAGATCGGTCCGATCACGATGAAGGTTGCAAGGCTTGTGAGAAAGATCGTTGTGATCGGAACCACGAACAGATCGATCATCTCCGGCACCTTCTTATGGAGCCATTTCTCTATACGGCTCATTACCCAGATCGCGATAACAACGGGGATTACATGGCCCTGATAGCCGTGCCGTGCTATGGATCCAAGCACATAATCACCTATTTGTATATTACCGAACAGGTTCCACGTTGGTATGACTCCGTCCGTCACGCCAAAGAACGAATTGATCGCATCGGTGGAACCTACATTCCATCCATTCAGTAATGCGGGATGTACCATCATCAGACCCATGACGATACCAAGATATATATTCGCACCGAATACTCTTGCTGCGGATGCCGCTACGAGTACGGGCAGGAAAGCAAACGCTGTTGCTGCCATCATATCAAGGAATGCATACCAGTCGGTTGCACCAAAGTCCGGGTATACCTTACCGAGTGCTTCCACAACACCCATCAAAAGTCCGCTTGCTACGATCGCGGGAAGGATCGGTACGAATACGTCACCCAATGTCTTGATGGCTCTTTTCCATAAAGGAGCTTTCGCTGCAGCAGCCGCTTTTACATCATCCTTGGATGCTGCTTCAATGCCGGCTTCTTTTATAAATTCCTCGTATACCTTATTTACCGTTCCGGTACCGATGATGACCTGAAGCTGCCCTGCTGCCTCAAACACTCCCTTCACACCATCCGTATCCTCTAAGGTCTTCTGATCTACTTTCTTGTTGTCCACAATGACGAGTCGAAGCCTTGTTGCGCAATGCGCTGCAGAAACCAGATTATCTTTGCCGCCGATCGCCGCCAGGACTTCTTTGGCACACTTGTTGTAATCCATAATCTTCCTCCTTTTCTTAATATAAGAACCACTTATGTCTCGACTCCAAGCGCGGGAAAATGCTCCCGAAATGTGAAATCGTTTTCATATATCATCGTATATTATTTCACGCATGTTGTAAACCATAAAAAACTCCTAATTTTCATTTTCTTTTCTTGTGCATTTTTACCAAAAACAAAAATCCCGCACGCAGATTCCCCTGCATACGGGATCTTTCCTCTATTCATCTTTCGCCTATCAAAGTGATTCTCTTTCGATGATCTCATATCCCAGCATAACAGCCAGGATCGGTGACTTCGGATTTTCGATCTTTTCAAGGAGCATCTTTGCACCTTCTTTTCCGCTCTCCCTGTAAAAATAGTCCGCCGTGGTGAGCGGTGGTTCGATCACGCGGGCCGTCCTGCCGTTTCCGACACCACAGACCGCAACATCCTCCGGTATCTTTATCTTATGCTCATTCAGGAAATGAACGGCACCGAGCGCGATCGTATCCGTTGCGCAAAAGATCGCATCCGGTCTGTCCTTTGCCTCCATCAAGGTCTTTGTGTTCTCATAGCCGTTTTCCATGTCAAACATGCCCTTTAAGATCCATTCCTCTTGAAGCGGGACTTCATGATCCGCAAGGCAGTCCCGGAAGGCTCTCAAACGTTCGCAGCCCACTGCAATGTCCCAATCCGGCACACCGATGAAGGCCACTTTTTTGTGCCCTTTCTTTAAGATCTCCTCCGTTACCGCATAGGCCGCACCGTAGTCATCATGGTAAATGGAAGAGACAAAGTCCACCTTCTGTCCCACGGCCACCACCGGGATCTTCATGGATTTAATGATCTTCCGATGCTCCGCGGTAACACTCGTTGCGATCAAAATGACCCCGTCCACGAAGTTTTGCCGAAATGTCCGAAGATACTTTATTTCGTTCTTTGCATCGTTATCCGTATTTGCCAGCAGCAGCTGATATCCTTCATCCGCAAGCTCCTCACTGATCCCGGCCACGATCCTCGAGATCGAATCCGAATCGATCTTCGGAATGATCACACCGATCAGTTTTGTCCGCTTGGTCCGCAGCTGTTGCGCCTGTCTGGACGGGACATATCCCGTCTTTTCTATCGCTTCTTTTATCTTTTCTCTTTTTTCGTCACTTACATATCCATCATTTAAGAAACGTGAAACTGCCGCCGGAGAAACCCCCGCCATCTTTGCTATATCGCCGATCGTCACAAGATCACCCTCCTTATTTCACACAAAATGCCCTTGCATTTCAATTGTGAAATCGTTATTATAAATTATAATATATAATTCTGTTTCATTTTTCAATCAGATTTTTTATATAATCTTATTTTTTGGGAGAGCAGCCATGAAGATCATTTGTGCAGGTGAAATGTTAATCGATTTTACTCCTCTCGGGGAGTCCTTTTCCTACAAAGCCAACCCCGGAGGGGCCGTGGCAAACGTCGCGGTCAGTACCGCCAGAAACGGCATCGACACTTCCTTCTTGGGCCTTCTCGGTAACGACGACTTCGGTCGTATGCTAAAAGGCATCCTGGAAAAAGAACGTATCACGATGTTAACACCGGATTTGACAGATGCCGCGGTTACCACCCTGGCCTTCGTCACACTCTACGATAACGGCGAGCGTTCCTTTACCTTCGTCAGAAAGCCCGGTGCCGATATCCTCTTACATCCCGACGATGTCAAAGAAAGTGACATCAAAGCATGCGACCTTTTGCATGCGGGAAGCGTTTCTCTTTCCGACAGTCCCTCCCGTGAGGCGATCGGAAAGGCGGTAAAGTGTGCGCATAACGCCGGAAAAATGGTGAGTTTCGATGTGAACTACCGCGACAATATCTGGCACGATGAGGAAAAATGCAAGGCCTGTGTATATGACCTTTTGCCCTATGTGGACTTTTTAAAGATCTCCGATGAGGAAACCTTTATCGTCGGAGGCAGCGTTGACAACATCCCGGATTTTATGACAAAAAACCATCTGCGCGTTCTGATCGAAACCTTAGGCGCAGATGGTGCTCGTTACTTTGTCAATGACAACGGCACGATCCGCTCCGATGTGATCTCAGGCTATTCGGTAAAAGCCATCGACGCCACCGGCGCAGGCGATGCCTTCTGGGGCGGCTTCCTCTCCCGCATCCTGATGTTTGAGCCAACGGCGGCAAGCTCCGTCACGGAAGAGATGGTACGCACCGCTTTGGTATACGGCAACAAATCCGGCGCCCTCTGTGTACAAAAGCCGGGCGGTATCCCCGCCATTCCCGGCAAAGCCGCGATCGAAACCTTCGAGGGCTAACCCCTTCCTATATGTCACGCGGTTACGCGTTTTCAAAATCAGGGCAGTCCGCTCCGTCCAAAACGCGGTCCGGTTTTTGCAAATAGACCTTACACTCCATCACGTTTTCCATGCAGTGACGGCAGGTGGCGCATACCATGTTTTCGTTCGAAATATGCGTAAACGCAATATCATCCGTAAATCTTTCGGTTCCTGATGAAAGAACGTCTTCGAATTTCAATTCATATCCCTTCGCAATCCCTGTTACCTTCGCATTCGGAAACACCTTCTTTATCAAGCGGGCCACACCCTCATCTTCCGCCAAAAACGATAATCTTTTTCCGCACGGATACTTCTCCAAAACTGCGGATGCCGAGGCGGAAAATGCGACAACAGTCTCCATATTGGTCAGGATATCTTCATTGACCTTATATACGAAAGCATTCTGGATCACGCCTTCCGATTCCTCGTAAAACAAAATGCCGGATTTCACCTTTTCGTTTTCCACGACAAAATAACTGATGTCCTTATCCAGATCATTTAAGTTAAGTCCTTCGGAAAGTCCCTCTTCTATGATCTGATTTCCGAATGTATTTATCAAACCGCTCGTACAATCCTTAAGCGCCCTGTATTTCGGATCCGCTGCCCGTTCTTTTGCCGCATCGCTTTGCAGGATATGATTACTGTCCAAAGAAGAGACGCGAGTCTCATAAAACTCGCTATTTTCCGTCTGCTTAAACCCGATAGATTCCAAAATATGGCAGATCTTATCGCAGCTGCCGACAGGACCGACGACACGTGCGGAGAAGTTATTCGGAATGTTTACCTCATCACCGTAACGAGAGAGTACTTCCGTAATGGCAAAATTCAAAAGTCCCGTTGCAATTCCCTGTCCTTCAAAATCCGGCGATACACAAATGCTGAGAAATTCCGGTGCCACCCGCTTTGCATCACAGACCAGTATTGCCACGATCATATCATCCACAATTGCCGCAAAAAAAGTTAACTTATCAAACTCGGTATGTTCTGCAGCCGGCGGCAACATGAAATCCTTAAATGATGCAGCCAAATCTGCAGGGATAATCTCAAATCTTACTTCTTTCATGCGATCATACCCTCCCTCTTAATTCCTTCTTCCTTTGTCGGAACGAAATATCACCGACAATAAACAAAAAAGCCCTGAAACACTATGATTTCAGGGCTTTTCGTACCTTAAGCGTTTTCTTTGGATGTTTCCGTCTCTCCGGCAAACTGCCCGCACAATACAACTCCGATCGCGATCAGCACACCTGTGATCACAATAGAGATTCCTCTTGCAACAACCATATTGGAGATCGCATCACCCAAAAACTTGGTCAACAGTCCACCGACAAAGGCGCCAAGCAAACCGCCAACGGCACACAGGATAATCCTTTTAAGCTTCGGCTTACCTAAGCCTACGCCAAGTCCTACACCAAGTCCCATGATGGCCCATCCCATAGCCTGAATGAGCGCAACACCAAACGCAGATGTCTCTTCTCCTACCATGTTTGCATACATGATGTCCGAAAGATAGCCGGCCAAAATACCTACTATAAAAGAAACACAGGCGGCTATCGCAGCGGATTCTACGACATTCTTCGAGTCATCGGATCTTCCCACACCTATTCCTAAAAACAATCCCAAAAAGAGTGCAATGACACCCATCCAAATGGCAGTATGTATCCTGCCGATCTGATACATTACATTTACAACTTTTTCGCCATCGCCGTTAAATTCATTTTCCATTGCCGCATAAAACAATTCATCCGCTTTCGCATATGCATCCATATAAGCCGTGTTCAACGCCTGCACATCCGGATCCGAATTAGATGTTTGCCATTCCGCAAATGCCTCCGGTGTATCCTCCACATTGGTTCCTTCGGATTTACGATAAGAATCAAACTCTTTGCGAAGATCTTTCATCATATCTTCTTTTTCATCAAATGCTTTTTGGTACTGTGCTAATTCCTTATATCCCATAACGGATGATATAGCTGAATTCGGCAGAAATTTCTCCACCAATTCCGATGCACCAAAAGCAACGAAGGCTCCTATCAATGCCCACAAAACAATTTTCATAAATACAGTTTTAAATCCGGTATTCATTCCTTATTTCCTCCTCTTTAAACCAGTCTACCGCTATATTGTACAGGAATATAGGAAATATCGCAAATCACGTCACTTCATTCCGATGTACAGGCTGCATATGCATCTTTCTTCAGGCAGCATTATTCTCCTTCTTAATGCCCCCCTCCGAGGACGGAACAGATACAAGATAAACCTTCCAAGTCTGCTTTCCGCCTCTCACAAATGTGGCTTTGCCCGAAGTATCCGCAGCCACGATCTTAAACTTGGTACCGGGAGCCACCAATACTTCACCTTCATCAGCCACATCTCCTTTTCCGGAAATATTCATGGCGGATGTTCCCTTTTTCAAAAGAATGATAAACTCAACTCCGGGTTTTTTATCATCACCCGCATCAAACATAACTGTTGCGGTAGGAAGCGAAGTACTCATAAATCCATACTCGGTAGCATAGGCATTTCCACTCTCGATCTTTTCTTGAAGCTCTGCCTCATTGATATCTTCAACGCCCATCATCGCACTTAATGCCTTCCTTCCGACAACACCTCGACGAACCACGAGATCACGATTAAGTATGGTTTCTTTCTTCATGTAATCCACTACGCGGTTCACAGATTTATCGATCGATTTTCCCTTTCCTTGCCGCAAAAATTTGTTGTAATAATTATAGCCTTGGAACTTATATGTGGAGATTATTTGACCCAATAAGGAATTTTTATAGCGATGGTATTCGTATTCCTTTGCGCCGAAGTCTTTTTCCGCATTGGCATATTCTTCCTCTTTGGCTTTTTTGAAAGCAGCATCCATTTCTTCGGGAGTCGCTTCGATATCGGAAAGAAATGCTCCTTCATTGCTGTACTTTTCAAAAGCCTCATTTTTATCTTTCTCCAGCAACTCTGTTTTTTTATCATAATCGGAGAGGGCCGGCACTTTATCCTTCTTCTTACTCGATTTTTTCTTTGTCGTTATCTCCGTAACCTTGCTATCACCGGCTTCCGTAGACTCTTTCTCACGCTTACGCATTTCAAGATTAGCTACCGTTGTTGCAAAAAGCTCGCCGTTCGGATCATTATCATCTAAGATCAGCTTACTCTTCTTAAAGAAACTCTCGCGAGACCGGAAATAGTCTTTTACCTGATTCCGATATCCGCGACGCTTGCTACAGCCTTTGGCATTATACTGATCCTGCGTGAGCACCTGAAAGTTCGGCTTTGACGGAGCATTGTTTCTAAGGATTTCCTTCTCTTCTTCCGTGATAACCGATGCATAATTATCGATCAGCCGATTCACTTCCTGAATCCCGCCATAGCTTTCCAGATCAAACATATGATTCTTGAACGAAGACGTTTCCTCGGACAGACCCTTTTGACTGTACGGTAAGTATTTGCTTTGTTTTTTTGTTTTTACTTTTCTCGGCATAATGTACACCTCCTCATAAATAAGAGTATTTCATTTCCCTTCTTTATGGTGTTACTTTACCATGCGGAATAAGCATTTACGATAATTTATTTGCTATCTTTTGACTAAAAATTGTTACTTGGGGTTGCTTCGTATCAACGAGCAATGCAATAAGGCTTTTCAATTAACATCATTTCGGCCAAAGACAAATCTTGAGCTTACCTGGTAAATATTGCGTGTTTCATCCGGTGTAAAAAACTCGCGATTTTGCAAATTAAATGCAATTTTCATTTTCTTTATTACTGATACTGCGCCATTATATTGGCAAATTCTACTGAGTTGGCAAAGCCGCTTACGATTTCATCCCGCGTCTTCTCGCCCCGATCAAGCTGTCCTACCCAGTCAGATAGGCCTGCTGCATCAGGTTCACGGTCCATAAATGTATGATAAAGGATGGTTACATATTCCTCATTTGTTGTGTTCTTATTTAAAAACTCCTTTGAATGCAGGAACTCAACAGCCACATTCTTCATCGTAAGCTCGCCCTTATTTATCCTGTGGCACCAGTCTTCAATACCTGCTATCTCGCCCTTTCTTCCAAGGGTCTTTGTATAATTCCTTTTTACAAAGTTATAAACGCCTTCGTTATAGATGCTCGATCCGTCTTCTTCCATCGTTCCTCTTGCGATGCCGAAGTTCTCACAAAGGTTTCCAAACTCTGCGGAATTAACGAAGCCGGCCAGTACGCTTGTCCTTGAGCTTCCTTCATTAAGCTTTGCAAGCCATGTAGCCTTTCCGCCTTCATCGGCAGCTCGGTCAAAGAATGTCTCATAAAGCGTGTCAAGGAATTCCTCGTTTGACATATCTTTATTTACAAACTCATCTGAGCATATAAATCCTTTAGCCAAAGTTGCGCCGTCAGATTTACCTGTAAGTAACTGGTTTGCCCAGTCATTTTTACCGCCTTCCTCGGATGCACGTTTTAAAGCCTTGGTGTACATCCTTTCAACAAAGGCATTAACCTGTTCGGGATCCTTCCTATCCTCGTTCTGGTCTTGGTTCTGATTGTTGTTCTGATTCGGATCATTGTTTTGATCTTGGTTATTATTCTGGTTCGGATCCGGGTTGTTGTTCTGGTTATTGTTCTGATTCTGATTGTTATTATTATTGTTAGGATCGGGTCCAATGGTAAAGCTTGTAGTTTTATTAGCAGGTAAAGTATAGTTATTATTTGATAATCCCGTTGCGGTTGCCGTATATGTTCCGGGATTGCTCTGTCCGCCCGACACCGTCACACTGCAGGTATCATTCCCGACAAGTCCCGTTGCGGTCACCGTAGGCGTCTGAACACTTCCCGTATAGGTAAAGTCGGTATTACCCCAGGTAAGTCCGACTTCCTTAGGTGCAATGCTCCATGGTATGTTTTTAGCTATAGTAGTTCCGTCACTCCAGGCATATCCGTTTGAAAGCGTTGCTGTTGCAACGTAATTTCCTGCATTAGTCGCTGATGTAGTTCCCGAAAGTGTATAATCCGTTCCTTCCGCCACACCGATCTGCGCATTTTTGTTATAAACCAGATTTGTATTTGCTGTAGGAATAGTTACACGTATTCTGGGGGATATCCAGTTTCCTACGGCTGAAGCTTTAGCTGTATCATTAAAAGTATCGGTATATTCTCCAGCATCATTTATCATGTAATTATATCCATTAGCTACGGTAACACTTCCGCCAAAGGCTGTTCCTGTGCCACCGTTATTTGAAGCTGATTCCATTATTACCTTTAACTTGCCACCATTAAGAGTAACATCGCCTTCAATTCCGTTTCCAAAATGAACATCAGAGGCAACACCATAAATTATAGCCTCTCCACCATTAACGGTGACAGTTCCCGTAACTCCAGCGCCACAATCATTTAAATATTGCGAATCATATGCGGTGCCTCCCTTGCATGTAATGTTTCCACCATTTACAATAAGATTGCCTTTTATACCATTGCCACCATAGCCGACACTGGTACATCTTCTACCAAGAATGGTAACTGATCCATCGTTAACTGTAACATTTCCAGATACAGCACAATGATTACGGAGGGTACCATCATCAATGCTATCACCATCTATTGTTACTGTGCCTCCGTTGACTATAAGATTACTTCTAATAACAAAAGAATGAGTGTTGTATTTCACTTCAACTTCACCCGGTCCCTCTACTGTAAGAGTGTTACCAGGACCACTAATG
>JAILOQ010000157.1 GCA_024690725.1 Lachnospiraceae bacterium | reverse complement strand
GGACCTGCTGCGCATTCTCATTAAAACTGTCTATGTTTTTCTTGCTGGCCTCTTCTGTCAATGCAGAGGCTCCTTTTGAGAGCGTATTGTACTGACTCGTGCTTGCATTCAGTGCCTGATAAAAGTCTCTGTCTGCATTGATAAGATTTGAATTTATCGAATACAGATGGTCAAAGAACAATTCTTCGGACTTTGCCAGAGTATCCTTTATCAGAAAACTGAAAAAGATAACACTCACTACTATGAGCGCCATCAGCGGCAGCGCGCACATCCAAAGCTTTGCCTTGACAGGCATATTTTTGATGAAATTCAAGACGCATCCCTCCTTTGAAAGTAAAATACGAGCGAACCTATTCTATCACTTATGCCGACACACAGCAATATAATGTTAAAGATTGCCCATCCTACCCCTGCAGCGCCGCGCAGAACGCGTCTATCTGAGCATCCTTATCATCCGTGTGTTTTGCCTTAGGGTCGATGAAGACCGCCGTCCGCTCGAAAGATTCTATTTCGAGGCATGCGGAGAGCTTTTTCAATGCTTTTTCCGCGCCGGCTCCGCTCTGGCAGGCAAAGGCAAAAAACGTCTTGCCCTTCAGCTTCTCCCTGTTGTCAACGATGAATGTCCGAAGGGGCGGGGTGAAATTTGAGGCCCAGACCGGAAAGCCGAATACGATCCTCTCGTAGCCCGAAAGATCGATCGTATAAGTTTCAAGCTCAGGCTTCTCGCCCATCACCGCGCTCTTTCCGCCCCAAAGGAACTTGGCGAGGCCCTTGTCGCGATACGGCTTTTTCGGAACAAGCTTGAGAAGATCCGCTCCTGTCTTTTCCCTTATCTTTTGCGCCACATATTCTGTGTTGCCTTCCATTGAAAAGTAAACGACCAGTGTTTTCATATTCTTTCCTCCATTTCTATTCCGCCGAAAGGCGTCAAAGATCCGTCCCCTTGATACTCTCTATCATGTGGGAAGCAAAGCTTAAGCACCCCTCTTCCGAAAAATGCACGCCATCAAACGAAAGAGGAATGTTCCAATCCGCCGCATCGAAAAATGCCATTCCTCTGCATTTGCACAATTCTTTAAATCCGGCATTCATCCGAAGACTCTCTTCATGATATATGTACAATTCCTCAGTCGTACCGGCAATGGGCACCGGGCCGATCACTATGGTTTGAAAAGACGCACCGCTGTCAACTATCCAGGAAAGCAATTGCTCCATCTTTCCAATCGCTGCATCGGCATCCGGGTGATCAGTAAGCAGGATGTCATTGGTTCCGAGCATCACAACAAAAATATCACCCGTTGTCAGTCCGGAGGTGATCCTTTCAAGAAATCCCGCCTCTCTTGGAAGCGTCGGAAGGCATCTGCCGTTTTGCCCTTCCTCTATGATCTCATATTCGTTTTTGAAATGATCCCGAACCATCGTGGTCCAGCGTTGTTCTTCAGGGTAGCGCATCCCCATGAATCCCCGCGGATCGTAGCCGTAGGTATTGGAATCGCCAAAAAATACTATTTTATTCATCAGCCGCCTTGTATTGAACCCCCAACGATTTCAGCTCTTCTCTCATTTTCATGACCTTTTCTTCAGGAAACCGTCTTCCTATGCAATCCGTCAGCATAACCACTTTAACTCCCGTTTTTGCCGCGCCTTTTGCAGTAGCTCCGACACATCCGCACTCATCCAGGCCACAAAGGATCACTTCCTCATACCCCTTTGCTTCCATGTGCTGAGTGAATTCTTTTGAAGTATATGTATCGGGTTTACTCTTTTCAAAGATCAGATCTGAAACCAGGTTAAGGCCGGAATAAAGCTCGACTCCGGGTGTTCCTTTTATAGAAAAACCGACTCCCCACATTATTTTTGGCAAAACATGCTTGATATAAATAATGTCGGCGCCGTCTTCCTTGTATGAAGAAATGGCGTTGTTTACATTTTTTACAAGTTCATCCGTATCATAAGAAAACACGGGCTTTCTTTTATCCCATAGATAATCATTTTGCATATCGATCACAACCAGTGCTTTTTTCATCCCAGCCTCCTTCATCAAAGATATTTTTCCTCATATTCTCCGATAGGAATTGGTTTACTGAAGTAATATCCCTGAATGATCTCACAACCAAGGTCACGCAGACGGTCGACCTGTAAACGGCTTTCGGCGCCTTCGGCAAGGCAGACAAACCCAAGTTCTTTTGCAAGCGTGATTATGTGCCTAAGAACGATAATATCTTCCTTTCGCTCTGTATCATCGGCGATCGTATCTACAAAACTCTTGTCGATCTTCAAAGTATCGATCGGCATTTGTGTCAAAAGCGACAACGAAGAATATCCGGTCCCAAAGTCGTCCATGGATATCTTAAAACCACGATCACGGAGTTCCTGCAATACGGAAAGCATGTGCTCCATATTATCGTACGTGGCACTTTCCGTAAGCTCAAAGTCTATGAGGTGATGGTCCACTCCATATGCGTCAACAATACTTACAAGCTTATCAATAATGTTATTGTCATACATGCGGCTGCGCGAAAGATTCACGGAGATCGGATAAAGAGGTTTCCCTTCCTTCTTCCAACAGTCCAAGGTCTTACAGACTGTTTTCAAAACAAGATCATCAATCTGGGCAATAGTGCCGTCTTTTTCAAAAT
>JAILOQ010000151.1 GCA_024690725.1 Lachnospiraceae bacterium | reverse complement strand
AGGCCTGCTGCATTCGCAATTTCCTTGCTTTTTGCAACCTGCCCCTCTTTTCTGGCATCTTCTAATTTTTTGCTGGTAGGTTCCTCCGTCTTTTCACCGCCGGGACCTTCCTTGGCAAAAAACTGTAAGTCATAAGCAATCATGCCATCATTGCCTCCACGAAAGAAACCAATACCCTCTTAAGTTCCGTAAATATCATATCCGAAATATTCGGTAACAGCCCTACGGTAAGGAGCATTACACCGAATCCCATCATCAATTTGATCTGCATACCGACGGCAAACATATTCATCTGCGGTGCCACCTTGGACATGATCCCCAGAATGCAGTTCGCGATCAGCATCACACAATAAACCGGAAGGGCGATCTGAAAGCCCAGATTGATATAATTACCCATATAACCGATCATTGCGGTCAACAATGCGTCCGTATTGAACATTGCCGTATTTACCGGGATCAGCGTAAAGGATTCCGCCAATGCCTGGATCAAATACGTATGCATACCGCTGAGAACCAGGATCATCAGTACCAAATACTGGTACAGAACGGAGCTTACACTCACGCTCTCTCTGGACGCAGGATCGTACTCCTGTGCCATGGCCAGACCGACCTGCATATCGATCATACGACCGGCAAAATTCACAATGGAATTGCAGATGTTTACCGCCATTCCCATCAAAAGTCCGGCGCAGGTCTCCTTTAACACTATGATCGCATAGCCCAAGACTGTGTTATATTCCACCACTTCATGCGGAAATGTTGCTTCGTAGATCAAATACGATGTGAAAACGGCAAGTCCCACACGAAAACGTCTGGGCACCGTATTCATTCTGAAAAACGGAGCCACAAACAAAAATGCCGTGATCCGGGCAAAGATCAACAGGTAATATTCCATTTCATACATCGAGAAGGAATAATCAATCATAATCTACCTGATATAAATCGTAAAGTCAGACCAAAGATCCGTCACAAAGGTGCTGAGATTGTCCATGATCCACCCGCCCACGAGCATAATGGTCAAAAAGACCGCTATGATCTTCGGCACAAAGGTAAGCGTCTGTTCCTGTATACTGGTCACGGTCTGAAAAATACTGACGATCAGACCGATGATAAGCGATACCAAAAGAAGCGGTGCCGCATCCAGCACGATCAGATACAGCGCTCGATTTGCAATTTCTATAACAACATCAATGGACATAGGCTATCTAATAAAAGGTCTTTACAAGGTTAACAATGACTAAATTCCAACCGTCTGCCAATACAAAGAGCAGGATCTTAAACGGCATGGAGATCGTCGTCGGCGGCAACATCATCATACCCATACTCATGAGAGCCGAGGCCACCACCATATCGATCACAATGAACGGAATATAGATCACAAAACCAATGATAAACGCGGTTCTGAGTTCACTGATCATAAACGCCGGGATCAAAGCACTCGTCGGAATGTCCGCGAGTTCTCCCGTCCATTCAAAGCCACCGATATCGCAAAAGACTTTTGCGTCCTTCGTCTGCGTCTGTTTATACATAAACTCCCGAAGCGGTTCCACTCCCCGCTCCAAAGCTTCCTCCTGCGTGATCTCTCCGTTTTCGAACGGCTGCACCGCAGTCTCGTTGATCGTCGTGATCGTCGGCTGCATGATGAAGAACGTCAAAAACAGCGCAAGTGCGATCAGCACCTGGTTCGGAGGCGCCGTCTGCGTCTGTAAGGCTGCTCTCGTAAAATGCAATACGATCAGGATCCTCACAAAGGAGGTTAAACAAATAATGAGAATGGGCGCTAAGGCTATACCAGTCAGGATAAGTAATATCCTAAGAGATCCCGCGATCGTTCCATTCCCATCTGCATAGGTAACTGTTAAATTGTTTGCAATATTGAGTTCTTTTAACTCATCCGCATCCTGCGTACCGGGTTCGCGTATATTGGTGCGATCCTCGGTCGTTCCGGCATCTTCATCGGACGTTGTATCCACAATATTGGATGCATAGGTGTCCGCTTTCGGACCGGCAAAGGCCAATACACCGACGATGATCGCAAGGATGAAACAGGTGAGCAGTCTTCCTTTCGAAAACTTACTCTTCTTTTGCATCATTTTCATCTGATTCTTTCTCTTGGGATTTCTTTAACATGCCTTTTGCTTTTGCAAAAATCTCGTCAAAACGGACATCGGAAGCATCCCCATAGGTGGGACGCACCACTTCCGATTCATCGAGTTCGCACAAAACCGTAACCGTATCTTTGCACACCGCGATCACGAGATATTTTTCTCCCGCACGTATAATCTGCAGATACTTTGATTGGTTCAGGCGAAAGGTATCGATCACCTCAAAATTCGCAGTGGTCAACTTCCCTTTCTGATACCCGCCGATAAATCGGGTGGTCAGATAGGTCAGTCCAAGCACCAGCAAAAAGATGACAAATACCGTCAAAAGTCTGGCAACGGAATTAATCCCTCCGGTATTCGTAAGGGCCAAAAGCATTATCCGACAACCTTCTTCACTGCCTCAAGTACACGATCCGGCTGGAACGGCTTTACGATAAAGTCCTTTGCTCCTGCCTGAATGGACTCGATAACCATCGCCTGCTGTCCCATTGCGGAACACATGATGACCATCGCGTTCGGATCAGCACCCTTGATGGCTTTCAATGCCTGAATGCCATCCATCTCGGGCATGGTAATGTCCATCAATACCAAATCCGGCTTGAGCTCGTTGTACTTTTCAACCGCTCTCGCACCGTTCTCGGCTTCACCTGCAACATTGTAGCCGTTCTTTGAAAGGATGTCTTTGATCATCATCCGCATGAATGCTGCATCGTCACAAATTAAAATGTTTTTTGCCATGTTCTTTTCTCCTCAACACGTTATTTGTTAATAATTTCCGTAACTCGGATACCGAAGCTTTCTTCGATTACCACTACTTCACCTTTTGCTACAAACTTACCGTTTACCAAAACGTCGATCGGCTCACCGGCGATCTTATTTAACTCTATGATGGTACCGGGAGCAAAATCCAGAATTTCCGCAATGGACTTCTTGGTCCGTCCAAGCTCCACCGTTACCTCCAGCGGAACATCCATGATCAGACCGATATTTTCCTGACTCGGAATCCCGAGGAAGTTCTGGTCGAAGGACTGGAATTGTGCCGGCTGAATGTTTACATTCTGCGGTTGCATCTGCGGCATCGGCATTCCATAGCCCATATTCATCTGCGGCTGCATCTGGGGTTGCATCTGTGGCATTCCCATCTGTGGCTGCATCTGCGGCATTCCCATGTTCATATCCATCGGAGGTGGACTAAACGGTTGTGGCTCGGGCATTGCCTGTGGCATCGGTGCGGGGGCAGGAACCGGTTCGGGAGTCGTCTGGTTCTCAACCGTCTCGCCCATCTGTGTACCGATAAACATCTCATACAGATCTCTTGCAAAATCAACCGGATACAACTGCATGATCGTGGAATCCACCAGATCGTCTCCGATCTGCATCCGGAAGGATATCTTTACGAAGTTTCCTGCAAGGAACGGCGCGATATCTGCCGGATTCTTGGTCTCGATCATCTCAACCAGGGTAGCCTCCGGGGGGCTGATATCGATCATGCGCCCCAACATGGACGATAAGGATGTGGCGGATGAACCCATCATCTGATTCATTGCCTCGGAGATCGCACTCAAATGCAACTCTCCCAACTCACCTTCCGTATTGGTACCATCACCACCCATCATAAGATCGGTGATGATCTTCACATCCTGTTCCTTTAATACCAGTATATTGGCTCCGTCAAGACCCACCGTGTATTTGATCTGAATGAATACACAGGGCCTTTCATAGCCTGCGATCACCGAATCCCAGGTTGCCATTTCAACAACCGGTGTGGTGATATTTACCTTTCGGTTCACCAGAGAGTACAGTGTCGTAGCGGATGTACCCATGCTGATGTTTGCGATCTCACCGACCGCATCGCGTTCGATGTCGTTTAGTTCCACCGCTTCCATTGTGGCAGCGGCTTGCGGCATATCCACAACAGGCAAAGGATCTTCTTTTGGGGTCTCGGGAACTTCCATCGGAACTTCACCGGATGCCAGTCCACCGATCAATGCATTGATCTCGTCCTGAGACAGCATTCCGTCCATTCGCCTATTCCTCCTCTCTAAGAACTGACGTTACCCTGACTGCATAGTTGTCTTTGTTGACACCGGGCAACGCTGTAAATTTTTTGAGATTTCCAACATAGATGGAAAGATCATCCTCAATGCTGCGATCCAACCGGATCACATCCCCCACCTGAAGCAGGGAGAAATCCCAAACGGATATCGAACTTTGTCCAAGTACGGCTTTGACGGGAATCTCCACGCGACGAAGCATCGCTTCGATATTCTCCTGGAATCCCTCGCCCTCTTCCTCCTGTATCGTGGAGAACCAGAACTTGGTGTTCAATTTATCCATAACATCCTCTACCGTCACAAACGGCAGACAAACGTTCATAAACCCTTCTACTTCGCCGATCTTGATATTCAATGTCACGATGGCGATCATTTCGTTCGGCGCAACGATCTGCGCGAACTGCGAATTTGTCTCAATCCTCTCCAAATACGGATCCAGCTCTACCACATTCAACCACGGTTCCCGCAACAGCCCCATGCACATTAACATGATGCGGTCCAGGATCGAAAGCTCGATCTCCGAAAACTCCCTCGTCTTGTCCAAGGGGGTTCCCTGTCCTCCCAGCATGCGATCGATCATCGCATATCCGAGATTGGACTGTATTTCCAATATGATTTCTCCCGGAAGAGGAGAAAAGTTGATGATTCCCAAAATAACCGGATTACTCAAGGCGTTCGAGAACTCCGAAAACGTAACCGTCTCGGAACTCGCTACCTGAACCTGCACGTTCTTTCGCATATGAACCTGCAACTGCGTCGAAAGCAAACGTCCGTAATGCTCGAAGATAATCTCCAAGGTACGAAGATGCTCTTTGGAGAATTTGGCAGGGCGCATGAAGTCGTAATTCTTGACCTGCTTATCCGGAGAGTCCTTCATCTCCTCGACATCCAGTTCTCCGGTGCTTAAGGCCTGAAGCAAACTGTCTATCTCATTTTGAGATAATACGTCACCCACCTCTGCTCACCTCCTGGCATATATTCATCTGTTCGCCCAACCGCTTACTGTACGATAAACTCACTGAATGATACGTCGTAAATAAAGTCGGATTCGAACCGTTCTTCCAACTTGTCCAAAATCTTCTGCTTTACTTCGTCGCTTCTGGCCTGAACTTCGTCGGCTGTATATCCTCCGATGACCTCGTTGATGATACTCTTGATCAGCGGCTCATTATCGCCGATCGTGGCGCCGTAGGTCTCATACCCTTCGGACTTGTTGTTCATGGAAAGCGCCACCTTTACAAGCGCATAATGGCTGGTGCCGTCACTTCCCTTCGCCAAGAGGATCGTCATCTCATCCGCCAAAGAGTAAAGTGCTGTATCCGCCATGGACACTTCTCCTTCGCCCTCACCCTCTTCTCCTTCCGGAGCGGCCAGTTCGATGTTCAACACCGTGGCGATGTTTTCCACCACAGCGGCTGTCTTTTTGTTTGTACTCATGACGCTGAACGTGGAAATGCATGTCATAACAAGATTTACGATCAGCAACGCAAGGATCAGTATGGACAGTAAATTCTTTTTCACAATTGCCTCCTTCGTGTAAGAGCCTAGTTGATCGCACTCAAGGTGTGATAGATCTTGATCTCGACACGACGGTTCTGCGCACGTCCCTCCGGTGTGGAGTTGTCCGCGATCGGAACATATTCGCCGCGTCCGGAATGTTTGATCATTGCCGGATCCAAAAACGTGGTCTCCAAAAAGTAATTGAATACCGTTAAAGCACGGAAGCTGGATAATTCGTTATTGTCAGCATATGCGGAATTGTGGATTGGTACATTGTCCGTATGACCTTCGATCTCGATCACACTCTCCGCATATCTCGTCAAAAGCTGTCCCACCTTATCCAGGATCGGCTTTGCCTCTTCCTTCAGCTCCGCACTACCCGAATCAAACAGCAACGCACCGTTTAATGTCAGCGAAACGTACTGTGAAGTGAAATCCACATCGATCTCGTTTGCAAACTGGCTTTCGTCTACCGCTTCCTGAACCTGTTCGGCAAGCTCTTCCGCCGCAGCCATCTGCTCCTGCTCGTATTCCTCGAGATTATTCGTCTGCTCTTCGGAATCTGCGGTCTTACCCGTGGAATTGATATAGTCGTCTAAGTTGTTTAACTGGCTCACGCCGTTACTGATCAGGATACCGTCACCGATCGCCTGTGCGCCACCGGAAAACACGCTGAAGTTCGAATTAAAACTTGCTGCAACCTGCTGCAGTTTCTGCGCATCCATCGTGGACATGGAAAACAGCAACACGAAGAAGCAGAACAAAAGATTCATTAAGTCCGAGAAGGTCGCCATCCACGCGGGGGATCCGCCGCCGCCTTCCTCTTCACGCTTTTTCTTCGCCATTAACCTTCACCGCCTTCGTTTTCCGTCAAGGCTGCACGATCTTTCGGTGCAAGGAAGCTCTTGAGCTTTTCTTCGATAACGCGCGGGTTTTCACCGGCCTGTATGGAAAGGAGTCCTTCGATCATGATCTCTTTGACCATCATCTCGACGCCGTGGTTAACCTTTAACTTCGTAGCCGTCGGTGTGCAGATCCAGTTTGCAAGCAAAGAGCCGTACAAGGTTGTGATCAACGCGATCGCCATGTTCGGTCCGATCGCCGCCGCATCCGACAGGTTCTGTAACATCAAAACAAGACCGACCAGCGTACCGATCATACCCCAAGCAGGGCCCATGGCCGCAACGTCCGTCCAAAATCCTATTTTTTCTTTGTGTCTTCCATCCAGACAATCCAATTCCGTTTCGAGAATCCCTCGCACAAGTTCGGGATCGGTACCGTCGACGATCAAAAGAATCCCCTTCTTTAAGAACGCATCATCCAGATCGGCAGCTGCTTCCTCCAAAGAAAGCAAACCCTCTTTACGAGCCACATTGGACAATTCTATGATTTTTTTGATAATGATCTGGGTGTCAATGGCAGGTACCTTGAAGATCAAGGTAATGCTCTTCAATCCCCCGATAAAGCTCTGTATGGAATTGCAAGCCAGAATACAACAAAAAGCGCCACCGAACGTAATCAGCGCGGAAGGCGCATCCAGGAAGTATTTCATGGCCGCGATACCCTCGTCACCGTTGGCGATACCAAAGACGACCAAGGCTCCGCATATGACCAAACCCAGTATAGATGCTAAATCCATCAGTCAAACACCTGCTTTGATTATTCTGTAGAAAGCAGAACTTTCCTGTCTAATTTTACTAAATTTTTTATGTCTTGTCTACTTTCTTTTACTATTATTTTCCTACCCGTAGTGAAACTGATCACGGTATCCGGCGTCTCTTCCACAAATTCGATCAGATCCGGATTGATCAACACCTTTGTTTCGTTCAGTCTCGTGACCTCAATCATGGCGTACGCTCCTTTTTCCTGTTACCACAATCAATATCTGTTATTATATCACATATTTCACACAAAATATAGTGGCAGCGCGGATTTGTTTCCCTCTCGGAAAAAGAACATGCATGAAACACGAAAAAAGACAGGAAAAAGGGACGTGCTCCTATCAGAAACACATCCCTTTTCCTGGTTATAAAACTGTTTAGTAACGAAGAACTTATATATCCACTCCTAGCGGAGTCGATGTCATTTAGAAAGCTTATCTCTTAAGGTTTACCAATTCCTCAAGCAAGGTATCGGAAACGGTGATGATACGGGAGTTTGCCTGGAAACCACGCTGCGCGGTGATCATCTCGGTAAACTCTGTGGAAAGATCTACGTTGGACATTTCCAAAACACCGGTCTCCATATATCCGCCGTCCTCACTGATATCAATACCGATGCCATCGAATTCACCGGAGTTTAAGGTTGCGGAATACAACTTATCTCCGACTCTTTCCAAACCGGTTGCATTCGCGAAGTTTGCAACTGCGATCTGGCCCAAAAGTCTGGTCTGACCATTGTCGTAAGAAGCATATACCATACCGTTTGTCTGAATGGATACACCGGAAAGTTCACCCAAACGACGACCGGTTCCGTTACCGTCCAGATCACCCGGATCGGCGCCAACGGTACTGGTTCCGTTATTGTTAAAGTTCGAAGATGTCGAAAAATCTATGCTTACCGGCGAAAACGGGCCCGCCGGCTGGTTGTCATCGCCAAAATCCAACGTCAGGCTAAGATTATTGGCCAATCCATTTACACTCTTAATGGTACCGGTTGCGGGATCGTACTGGATCGCACCACCGGTTAAATTTCTGCTGGTAACACCGATCGTGGAAGTCGTCGCATCGATGTTTGCACCGAGTGTTCCCGCATCCACCAGAGCGCCGATCGAAGAAGTCGTACCGTCCGCAAGTGTTACGTTATATGCTGCAAAACTGTCGTAATCCGAATATCCGAAGGCCTCAGCCAACTCATCTTTTTCCGCATCGGTCAAGGTGCCGTTTAAGTTGATGGTTGCGGTAGAACCGTCATCCGCAAGATATGTTACGGTATTGGCTGCGGAATCAAAGGTATATGCACTACCCAGAGTAAGTGTCTTTGCATCGGGGATGGAGATCACACTTCCCATCTTCATCTGATCCGTCATGACAGATACACCGTTCTCGTTTAATACATCGAAGAGTTCTACGGAATAAAGACCGTCTTCGGATGTGGACTTCATGGAAAGCTTTGCGGTATATGCATACCCCAAAGAATCGTAAAAGCTTAAGTTCATGATCTTACCGGATTCGGAAGAAACCTGAACATCGTTCTTATCAATGATACCGCTTACATAAGCTGATGTCGTAGCTTCCGGAGGATATGTCATATTTTCCGCACTGAGGACACGAAGAGGGGATACGGTATCCTTCTTGATGACACCGTTGGCATCTACCTGCCAACCCATTACATTATATCCGTTTGCACTCATGGCCAGGTTACCGACACTGTCTACGTAGAAGGAACCGTCACGGGTGAAATAATTCTCGGATCCGTCGGATACGATGAAGAAGGAACTACCCGTGATCTTCAGATCGTACGGATTACCGGTTGTCTGTGTGGCACCGGAGGTCTCGATCGTGGAAGAGATCGCACCGGTCTTAACACCAAGACCGATCTGATTCGGGTTACGGCCGGCCGTACCGGTTACCGCATTTGCTCCACTCGCCTTCTGCGTTGTCTGATACATCAACTCACTGAATGTAATAGACTGTGATTTATATGCCGTTGTATTAACGTTTGCAATATTGTTACCGATAACGTCCATCTTCGTCTGGTGGGTCTTAAGACCGGATACACCAGCGTAAAGTGCTCTCATCATAATGAATCAACCTCCTAATCTAAAAAGCAAGCGGTTTATTTTTAACCCTCACTGTTATTATCGTCAGCAAGCTCGTTTAACTTAACCAATTCAGCCATTTTTTCGGTGTAAGAATGGATCAGATTTTTCGTATCCGATGCGACAAAGCTCTGCTGGTATTCACTCATGCTGTCAAACGTGGCCTGAATGGACTCTACCGCATCCTTGCTGTCCAAGGTCAGATCATTGATGCTCGGCAATTTCTGTACTGCCTGCAGTAATGTTGCAGCCATACCGTATGCTTCCAGATACTCCGTATCCGAAACCTGTGTCACGGCACTCAGTTCATAAGAAGTACCGTTGACCCAGACAAGCGCCTTATTATTCTCATATGTTACATAATCCACGACACCGGTATCCACAACCTCTCCGTCCTGTGCCACGGAAACCGTCTGTCCCACAAGACCGGTCGCTCTGGAAAGCTCCATCGTCGCGCTCATGTTGGTCATCTGTTCCACTTCGGAGAATGTCGCATACTGGGAAATATATTCCGTATTTGTCGTAGGCTCCATCGGATCCTGATACTTCATCTGTGCAACCAGAAGCTGCAAGAATGCATCCTTATCCAACGTGGAACCGCTGCCTTTTGTCTGATTCTTTTTTGCTTCGACAGTGTTTGCGCCGATCGTTGTGCTGTTTGTCACAACACCGTCTTTATACGTTGCCGTTACCGCCATATACTACTCCTTTCTATGCACGGAAGTTCACACTGTTTCCGCGTCTTGCCATCATGTCCACTTCAACCTTTTCCGCATCGGTCAGATCTCCGTTTTCAATCAAATCCTGTGCATCCTGAAGACCATCCACTACAATACGTCTTCTCGTGGCCTTTGCCACTTCTTTTTCATACAGTTCTTCGGTCTGGTTCTGTTGCCCGTCATTCATGTTCTGTTCAAACTCATGACTTGCAACCGTCACTTCAACCGCTTCGATCTTCACTCCCTGGGATTCCAGGTTTTCTTTTAACTCCATAGCCTGCATCATAAGAGCATCTCTTACGCTCTCATTCTGTGCAGTCAGTGTTGCGGTCACATTGCCCTGCGCATCCGCAGCCACTCTCAAATGAACATTCCCGAGATTTGCGGGATTCAATGCGATCTCCATCTCCGTCATTTCATTTGTCTTATGGATATTTACATATTCACCGATCTGCTTGATGATATCAGCAGCATCTACGCCGGAAGAAAAACTCATGGCACTTACGGGCGCCTGTGCCTGTGTATCTGCGACAACGTTAGCCACAAACGGTGTAGCTGCCTGATTTTCCGTGGGAACGGGGATCTCGGGAAGAACCTCCTGCGGCTGCGCGCTTCTCTCAAATGCCGTCTGCGAATCGCCGGTCTGTGCGCCGGTCTGTGCGCCGGTCTGCGTACCGGCCTGCCCTTCGGTTCTGTTTACCGCAATCTCCGCATCCGGTGTTCTTTCATCCACCACCGTAACCTCTACGGGCTTTTCTTCCTGTACGGGTGCCTGAACGGGGGCCTTTACAGCCTCCGGTGCCTTCGCTTCGATCACGGGTTCCTCGATGGTTTCCTCTGTGGGAAGCACATCAAAAAACTCCGTTGCCACATCTGCCTCCAAAACATCCGTGTTAACGGGCATGACCTGTGCATCCGCATCCAAGATCGTCTGCACCTCAGCGGCAAGATCCTGTACCGTTGCCAGTAAGTTCTCATCCATGAGCAATGCCGCCAGATCGTTTTCATCCTGTACAAATAATGCAAGATTTGCGGGATTGGCAAGATCCGCTACCGTAAGTCCCAACGTCTCCATTGCCTCTTCCAACTCTTCTTTGCTGATACCGAGCTTTTCCGCTACCGTATCCTTGATCTGCTCCTCGGCTTCTTCCGACGGAGCTTTATTCACATCCTTGTCGTTTCCTGTCTCCTTCGCATCCTTGACCCCGGAGGTTTCCTTTGTCTCAGTCTCTGTCTTATTGGGATTGGCGGTTCCTTCCGTCTTCACCCTTGCATCCTGTAAAGAAGTGGAAACACGTAAGTCCTGAGGCATCCGTGCTGCCGCAACCTTCAGATATTCGCCCTTATCCGCTACTCCCTCTGTTCTTACCTGAGGGGTAATATCCGGAATCAGCTGAGACTGACCTGCTTGACTTAAAGCATCTTGGAAAGAAGCGGAAGTTTCGATGTTTCTGTTCTGCTTCTCCGGCTGTCCGTAGCCCATGGTGCCGATTCTTGAGCCAAGCTCCATAATAGGTGTACCGGTCATTGCATCTCCTCCTTTTCGGTTCTCTGACAAGGTTTTCTACCATTTGTCAATAATTGTATCGGACAAAGACGTCAAAAACTTAAGAGTCGGGATCCATAATTCTTGTAATTCTTGCGGCAACATCTTCGTTCATGGCAGCCAATATCGCACCGCGCTTATCCGGCTCCATCACGCCTAAGATCTTAGCCACAAGATCCAAGTTATTCGTCATCTGTTCAAAGATCTTTGCCGCCGCATCCGCCTTCATTTCGGAATAGGCCTGCGCATAATCCTTGATCTCTTCGGAAACCTGTTCTTCCTTTACAACCTCTTTATACAAACTCTGTGCCGTCTCGGGATCCATGGTCTCGTAGTACTTCGCATACTCCTCCGCACCCGGACCGTTTTCCGCATAGACGACCTCGGTATAGAATTCATTTTTGATACGCTGGAATTCCACCTGACTTTTTTCAAAGGTGGAAAGCCTCTCCACTTCCGCCTTTAAGCCCGAAATCTCCTGCGCGTCCGCCTCGGCCACCGCATTGGCCTGGTTTAACTGCAGTTCCAGCCGCTCGATCTGATCCACGGCATCCTTCAGATTCGTATAACCGCCGTAGCTTTCCGGATTTTCCACTTCGATCTCCGCAGACTTCGGAAGGATCTTGTTCACAACGGGAATATCGCCGATCACGGGTGCCAATACATTGGAACCGAAACCGCCGACATCCAATTTGATGAGAAGCACCAGGATCCCGAGCCAGATCAGGATGATGATCAATGTCACAACGATCACGGAAAGCGTGCTGCCTTCCTCTTCGTCGTCAAGGCTCGCTTCTTCCGCGGCAAGTTCTTTTGCCCGGCGCTTGTTCTCCTTGCTCTGTGCTTTTAATTCCGCTTTTAATTTTTTCTTTTCTTCTTTGAGACGTTTTTTCTCTGCTTTCGCATCCTTACCGGCTACGGAGGATGCTGTTACTTCTTCGTCTGCCATTGTACTTCCTCTTATTCCTCTTTTATCTTCTGTCCGTGCGTATAACTCGTCAGCTGGTCGATCTCTTTGTTCTCGGCCGCCTTCTCTTCCATAAGGAAGGTCTCAAACGCATGCTCCTTTAAGATCTCCTGTGTCTTTCTTTCCTGCATGGCTCTCTGCATCAGAACACGCTTTTCTTCCACTTTCTTTTGCGCCATCTTCAACTGGATCTCACGTGCCCTGACCTGATCCTTGGCGGACCGGATGAAGCCTTCGCTCTCGTTTAACTTCAGCACGTCGATATGATCCATCATCATCAGTTCTCTGTTATATGCATAGGAATCCTCCAAGTGCTGCTTGGCCTGCTCCAAGAGGTCCTCTTCTTCCATCGCCTTCATGTTCGCCTCGGCAAACTCGTTCTTTGCCTGGGTCTCCATCTTTTCCTTCAGGTTCAGGATATTCTGCATTCTGTAAATAAACCGCGCCATAAGCCATTACCCAAACAAATTCTTCAGCATATCCACTTCCTGATCGAAATCAAACTTTTCCGCGGTACCTTGTAAAAGAAAATCATTCACCGCCCGGATGTGATCGATCGCATAATCGATCTCGGGATTCGAACCCTTCCGGTAAGCACCGATATTGATCAGATCTTCGGCTTCATTGTATGTCGCAAGCACGTTCTTTAACCGGCCGCTCGCCTTCTTATGGGAATCCTCCGCAATGGCACTCATGCAACGGCTGATGGACTGCAGTACATCGATCGCCGGATAGTGGTTCTTGTGTGCCAGACGACGGTTTAACACGATATGCCCGTCCAAAATGCTTCGCGCCGTATCGGTGATCGGTTCGTTGAAATCGTCACCGTCGACAAGCACGGTATAAAGTCCCGTGATCGAACCTTTGTCGTTTTTGCCCGCGCGCTCCAAAAGCTTCGGCATCTCCGAATAGACACTCGGCGGATACCCTCTTGTTACGGGCGGCTCTCCGGACGCTAAGCCGATCTCGCGCTGCGCCATGGAAAAACGCGTCAAAGAGTCCATCATCAATAAAACGTCCTTGCCCTGGTCACGGAAGTATTCCGCGATCGCCGTTGCGGTCATCGCCGCTTTTTTACGCTCCAAAGCCGGCCGGTCACTTGTAGCGATCACTACCACGGATCTGGCCATGCCCTCGGGCCCCAGGTCATTTTCTATAAACTCGCGCACCTCACGTCCACGCTCTCCGATCAGAGCGATGACGTTGATGTCCGCCTTGGTGTTTCTCGCAAACATACCCATCAGAGTGGACTTTCCGACACCGGAACCGGCAAAAATACCGATACGCTGCCCCTTACCGACCGTGATCAGGCCGTCTACCGCTTTTACGCCGAGCGGCAACACTTCCTTGATGATCTCACGGCTCAACGGATCGGGCGCCGCAGCGTCGATGGGATAGGTCTGCTTACACAAAATCTCCTCCCCGTTTAAGGATTGTCCCACACCGTTTAAGCTGTGCCCCAAAAGTTCTTCTCCTACCGGTACAGAAAGAGGCATGCCTTCGTTTTCCACGATACAGCCGCCTCCGATTCCGTCTGTCACATCATAGGGCATCAACAGAGTATATCGATTTTTAAATCCAACCACTTCCGCCAGAATGTACTCACCGGACCGGTTTTCTTTGTAGATCCGGCACAGATCCCCGAGCTTTGCATCGGGACCTGCGGACTCAATGGTAAGTCCCACGACGTTGACGACCTTGCCCATCCGTTTAAAGAAGGTCTGGTCCAACACTCTCTTATATTTTCTGGCATCCACTGCCGCTATTGCCATACGCTGTCCTTCTTCGTTACTCGCCTTCCGACTTCTCAATTCCCTCGAAGCTCAAAAGCACGAGCTGCTTTTTTAATTCCTTTAATTCCACGCCCAGACTGCAATCAAAGATCCCGCTCTCGGTCTCGATCATACACTGGCCTTTTTTCATCGTCGCATCCTCGATCACTTCAAAGGACGCATTCGTAATGCCCGCCTCATCCATGATCTCTTTTTTCTGCATACCGACATAAGCATAATCATCGGAGGAGACATGCAACAGATATTCTTTGCTCGAGTCCGTCTTCTGCAGTGCATTCTTGATCAGATGCACGATCAGATCCTTTTGATCGGACAAAGAAACATTAAAAATATGCTCATAGATATCCGTAAGAAGATCCACCAGCTCCGGTTCCAATTCCCGGATCTTTTTCTGATACACATCCTTCAGACGCGCTTCTTCCTGCACGTGTTCCTTATCATACTGCTGCTTTACGGCCTGCGCTTCCGCAAGTCCCTGCTGCTGGCCCTCGATAAATCCGGAATCAAAACCTTCTTTTCTGGCCTGCTCACGGATATTGTTTGCCTCTTCTTGCGCCTGTTGCAGCATCGCATCGATCTGTTCCTGTGCTTCCGCGATCAACTCTTCCGGACTCGGCCCTTCATAGACGGGCTCTGCTTTTATCACATTCCCGCCATCATCATCCAAAAGCGCGGAAACCTGATCCGCATCCAGTCCTTCGCTAAAGCCGTCGGCAAATGTGCCGTCTTCATCTTCCCCAAGGGAATCCTGCAGATCTCTGCTCAGCTCCGCAATACGTTCTGCGATACGTTCGTTCGAATCTATGATAACGGTCTCTTGCTCTTCTTCGGAAAATTGCGTAAATTTTACAACATTCGGCAATACCATCTTAGACAACGAGCTCGTCACCTCCGCCTCTGGAAATTACGATCTCACCTGCATCCTCAAGCTTGCGGATGATATTAACGATCTTCTGCTGTGCTTCTTCCACATCCTTCATACGGACAGGACCCATGAATTCCATATCTTCTTTGATCATGGAAGCCAAACGCTTGGACAGGTTGCCAAAGATCGCATTCTGTACCTGCTCGGTCGAACCTTTCAGCGCAACCTCAAGATCGGAGTTCTCAACATCACGCAATACACGCTGAATGGCCTTGTCGTCAAGCAGCAGGATATCCTCGAAGACGAACATCTTCTTGCGGATCTCGTCTGCAAGTTCGGGATCTTCGATCTCCAATGTCTCCATGATGTGTTTCTCGGTTCCGCGGTCTACCGTGTTCAAGATCTCGACAACCGCATCTACGCCGCCGACATCCGTGTAATCCTGATTGACCAAACTCGACAACTTGGTTTCCAACACCGTCTCCACCTCTTTGATGACATCCGGACTCGTACGGTCCATGGATGCGATACGCTTTGCCACGTCCGCCTGACGTTCCGGAGCAAGTGCGGACAAAACCAACGAACTCTGCTTCGGATCCAGATAAGATAAGATGAGGGCGATCGTCTGCGGATGCTCGTCCTGGATAAAGCTTAAGATCTGGCTCGCATCTGCTTTTCTCACAAACTCGAACGGCTTTACCTGGAGCGAGGATGTCAGCTTTCCGATAACTTCCATCGCCTTTTCCGAACCGAGGGCATTTTCCAAAAGTTCCTTGGCGTAGCCCAGACCACCTTCGGCAATATACTGCTGCGCCAAGCAGACCTCATAAAACTCGTTTATGACGTCTTCCTTTAACTGAGGTGTGATACTGCGCGTATTTGCGATTTCCAGTGTCAACTCCTCGATCTCATCTTCTTTTAAATGTTTAAATATGAGCGAAGACTTCTCCGGCCCCAACGCGATCAACAAGATCGCTGCCTTCTGAATTCCGCTGATATCATCTGACGTATGACTGCCACGACCGCCTGCCATAATACCTTACCCCCAATCCTCAGCAAGCCAGTTACGCAACAGACTGGCCACTGCTTCCGGATTTTCATCCACAAATTTTTCGATCATACGACGCGTCTCGGATTTCTCCTCAAGCTCGATATCCTCCAGCTGCTCCGTAGGCGTAGACTGAAGAAGGCTCTCCACGGACAATTCCTCCACGGGCTCCTCTTCCTTTTCCGTCCGCATGGAACGCAGGATGACAAAGGCCAACAGTGCCAGAATGATCAAAATGATCACGATCTGGATAATATCCGTGGCCTGAATATTCGCACCTTCTTTGTCCACGAATACCGGCACCTCATATGCTACGATGCTGATATTCTCGGCGGGAATACCGGTTGCCGTGTGCACGACCTCATACAGAGACTCGTCCACCTCAAGCTTTACCTGCTCCCCATTGGCCGCCTGGAATTCCTCCCAGGAAATGTCCGTAAGTAACCCCTGCTCCTTCACCTCTTCTTCTTTGTAGATGTGAATAGCCTTGGCCGCTACGGAAACCGTACTGGTCTCATATTTGATCAGACCCGCGGGAACCTCGGTCGTCGTTACCTTCTCGTTCGGAAGGTATTTGCGCGACTCCTCCGTCACGGACTCGGATGAGGTCTGATAATCCTCCATCACGTAGGTCGTATCGTCGTCATTGCTCGTAGTACCCGGCACGCCTGCCACGCCGCCCGTCGAATCGGACTGATACAGATCCTCGCTGCTGAGCACACCCTGTGTCTGATCGGGCGCTGCCGTATACTGATGGTCCACAACCGTCGATTTGGAAAAATCCAGATCCAGATTGCTCGCCACTTCCACATTATCATAAAGCTCCGTTCCCAAAAGAACGCTCTTTACCTCATTTTTTACCAACTGCTCGGCCTTTTGCTTCATGGAAAGCTGTGTCGTAGCCGTCGCACCGCCGACCGTGCTCGCGTCCTCGCCTGAGAAAAGAAGGTTTCCTTCCGTATCCACGATGGTGATATTATCCGTACTCTGATTGCCGAGTGCCGTAGCCGCAACTCTCGCAAGGGACGCCGCGGTATCCTCATCCATATCGTCCAAAAGCTCCAGCGTGATCGCCGCAAAGGATTCCTTGTCCTGCGAGATCAACGTACCGTCATCCTCCGGAATATCCATATCGACGGTCGCCTTCTTGACCAGAGAATTTGCCTCGATGGTCGCCGCAAGCTTTTGCTCCAAAAATACCTTGTAACGTTTCTGCTTATCGGACTCGGTCGTCGAGAAGCCGCCGCTGGTCACATTGTCGATGGTATAACTGTCGGTCGGGATGTTATTGGCGCCCAGCAAAAGGTTTGCCTGTGCCTCCTGGCTTTCCAATACACTGATCTGCGTACCGGAATCATCCGTCACATAATCGATCGCATTCGAGTCAAACAATCCCGTGATCTCGGATGCTTCCTGTGTACTCTCCGCTGTCAAAAGAACGACATAGGTCTTGCGGTTCAGTAATGTCACCAATACAACGATCGCCACAACAACCACTACCGCAACTGTAATGATAATGGTCTTCTGGCGTGTACTGAATCGCTTCCACCATTCCATGATTCGATTGATGAGCGCTCGTAATTGCTCCGGCATTTCGCCATCTCCTCCCGTTTTACAACCAACTGAATATCAAGACTGAGTATCGTCTGTCGTTTCCCACACTAACGCTTAGCGGTATGGACCGTCTCCGACTGAGTTAAATCTGTATCTGCATGATCTCATTGTACGCGGACAAAAACCGGTCACGGATCGCCACGGTGTAGCTGAGTGCCGTGCTCGCTTTTTGCAGCGCGATCGTCAGATCATGCGTTGAATCCGTCTCGCCCAAGGCAAAGCGGATCTCTTCATTTTCCGCATCGGAAATATAAGCATTCGTATTGGATAAGTTCTTTACCGCATCGTCAAGCATCGCCGCAAAGAGATCTCCGCTCTCCTCATTGACGGTCTTGGTCGTCTGCCCGATCAGGCTCTGACGCACCGCACCGGAGGAGACATTATAAAGATTGGAAATATCCATGTGCTACCTCCTTAACCGTTCGATCCCATTTCCAGTCCCTTTGTGGCAATGGACTTTGTCGCGTTAAACGCCGTCGCATTGGCCTCATAGGAACGGCTGGCATCGATCAGATCCGTCATCTCCGTTACTACATTGACATTCGGATAGAATACATATCCGTTCTCATTGGCATCCGGATGGCTCGGGTCGTAAGCCTCGATCAGATCCGTTTCCGTATCCTCGAAGGTCCCAACAACCTTTACGCCGTTGCCCGCATAGGCTCCGGTCGCCTTTCTCAAATGATCGGAAAAAGAAGGTACGCTCGTACCCTTTTCCGCAAATGTCACCACCTTACGTCTGTAAGGCGTACCGTCCGCGGTACGTGTGGTATCCACATTGGCGAGATTCTCTGCGATCACATCCATGCGATAGCGCTGCGCGGTCAAACCGCTGGCATTGATATTAAATGCTGAAAACATGTTCATAAGCTACCGCCTTTCTACTTGGTCACCGCGGTCAAACGGCTAAACTCTGCATTTGCCGCATCCACCAGTCCCTGGTACCGGATCTGGTTCTTGGCAAGTTCGATCTGTTCTGTTGCCGGATCCACGTTATTTCCGTCCAAACGATACGAAAATCCCGCATGGTCCGTATAAACATCAGCTTCGAGCGCCGTCTCTCTGATATTGTGCACCTTGGAATCCATCGTCTGATATCTGGAATCCTTCAGTGCCGTACGGAGCGCACTCTCAAAGTCCACATCAATCCTCTTATAGCCCGGGGTGTCCTGATTGGCGATATTGTTCGCGATCGCTTCGTTGCGCTTCCACGCCGCATCCTCGGCCTTCCCCAAAACATTGATGTAATCATAAACACTTGATGAGATCATACATGTTCCTTTCCTACGATAGTCCAAAAGCCCCGGATCATGCGATCTATCGCACTTACGGGTTTCGTCACTGACCCACAATGAACCTATCGTATAATATTATAGTTTATTTACGGAAAAAGACAAGGGATTTGCCGAAAAAAATACACGATATGGTATCAAATGTTCAAAACCGCCACAAGATGTTGGCTGTTATGTAAACAAAAAAGGGACTTACCTGCGTAAATCCCTTTCGCTCTCGAAAATCCATTTATCCGTATAACTGTATATCGACTTTATTATAACATTTCTTAAC
>JAILOQ010000139.1 GCA_024690725.1 Lachnospiraceae bacterium | reverse complement strand
CCCAGTTCTTCCAGTGCTTTCTCATACGAGCCGAAATTCGCAACTCTCGTATCAAATAAAGTGCCATCCATATCGAAGATGGCAAGTTTCTTCTTATTCATAAAATTACCTCATCCTCGATTATACCTTAATTGATAAGCGGAATGCAAGTAACACGGCTTGTTACGTGCAGGATATACATTCGGGAAATAATTGTGCTATAATCATATCCATGGAAACGGCAAGCAAAAGCAAACAGATCATGATCAATATGGTGGCCTCCATGGTCTCCACTTTGGTAAGCCTGGCAATCAGTTTCGTGTTGAGTCCGATCATCATCGACAAGCTGGATTACGAGGCTTACGGCTTTTTGACGCTTGCCAACGACTTCGTCAGCTACGCCAACATCGCCGCCATGGCACTCAACTCCATGGCCGGTCGGTTCATCACGGTAAGTCTTACCAAAGGCGATAACGAAAAGGCGAACAAATACTTCAACTCCACCATGTATGCAAACATCGGCATTGTGGCAGTCCTTCTTTTACCTTGCATTCTGATCACGGCAAATCTGGAACACCTGGTCCATATCTCTCCGGCACTTATCGGAGATGTCAAACTTCTCTTTGCCCTGACCTTCTTTAATTTCATGATCACCATCGTATCCACCACGTTTTCCACCGCTACCTTTGCGGCGAACCGTCTGGATCTGCAGGCATACCGTTCGATTGAAAGTCAGATCTTACGTACCGGAATTTTGGTCCTTACCTTCTTTGTCCTGCCGTTCCCGATCCGCGTCAGCTATATGGGCATTGCGACAGTGGTTTCCACGGTTTACTTAACCTTCAGCTACATTCACTATACAAAGAAACTGATGCCGCAGATCACGGTCAGCAAGTCCTATTTTTCATGGTCTACGATCCTCGAGATCCTTTCCGCCGGCGTTTGGAACACCATCATGCGTGCCGGCCAGACCTTGACGAACGGACTCGATATCCTGATCACAAACCTTTTGATCGGCGGAACGGAGATGGGCTATGTTTCCACCTCCAAGACCATCGTGGTCGCGATCAACACCTTATACGAAACCATATCGGCGGTGTTTACCCCTTCTTTGACCATCAGTTTTGCAAAGAACAACAAAGACGAGCTGGTAAGCGACCTGACAAGCGCGATGAAAATGACGGGATTTTTCGCCAACATCCCGCTCTGCTTTGTGCTCGCTTTCGGCGTGTCCTTCTACTCGCTCTGGCTTCCGCATTCCGGAAACGAATACGACCACAGCATCCTATTCACCATCTACATCTTAACCTTACTTGCGATGTTCGGTACGATCGTCGGTGGTGTGATCAGCCCCTTATTCAATGTATATACGGTGGTAAATAAGTTGAAGTGGAATTCCATCATCACGCTCGTGATGGGAATCGTAAACACGGTGATCGTGTTTGTATTGTTGCAGACGACAAGCCTCGGCGTATATGCGGTTGCCGGTGTTTCGACAGCGCTCGGCATCGTAAAGAACATGACCTTTACCCCGATGTATGCGGCACATTGTCTGAATATTCCGAAGCGTTCCTTCTATCCCACGATCATTCGCTACATCCTCGTAAGCTTTGCCATGGGCGCTGCCTTTTTCGGACTCGGCTTGTTCTTACCTTCCGATACCTGGCTTTGGCTGTTTATCGATATTCTGATCTGTGGCGTGCTCGGCAGCATCTTAAACCTGCTCTTCCTCTTCGGGAGAAAAGAACGAGAAATGCTCGTCGACGTACTTAAGAAACTTTTCTAGTTCCCCTATCTGTGTTTTTCGATCACGAACGAAGCAATTCTTCCAGTTCTTCCCAAGTTCTTGCAATGAACACATTCTCGCATCGTTCTTCGAACGCGGAAAAATAATGTTCATAATCGCACTTCTCGTTGAACGCATCCTCACAGAGGGGATACAAAAAGATGATCCTGCATTTGCTGTGGAATAAAAGTTTCCCCGATACGCAGGCCGTGGAATAAAACGAGATCAAGGTCTTATCTTCAAATCCGCCGCCGGCGATCGCAAGTTCAAACGGGCAGGTATCGCGATATACCGGGAACTCCTCACCAAAATCATCATGCTCTCCGCGGGGATGCGGCTTGATCACAAAGTTACCCTCTGCTAACTTTGCCAGACGTCGGATCAGGTTTTGGTAGGTGCCCGCGTTGTTCATGCCGTTCACCGTTCCCTGGCCCAAAAAGATCACATCTTCCTTCGGAGGCTTTGGAACGAGACCAAAAATGTCATTCGCCTGCGCAACGATCTTTTCGATACGTTCCTTTGTTACTTCGATTTCCGTAAGCTTCACAAAAGAGGGATGCTCTACCCCGCTGTTTTCTGCCGTACCCTCGGCCACACCCGCGCTGACACGGGGCTCCGCCATGGAAGGTGCAAACATGAGCATCTCACTTTCTTTTTCCTCGATATCGTAATTCCACAAAAGCCGGTAGGCCTTCGCGCCCATCGCGGTGGAAATGACATGGGAAAACGGCTTGGTATAACTGGCAAATCCATCCTCAAAGCGGGTAAAGCGCACCTTACGGTTTAACTTGATCACGGTCTTTGCCACTTCCTTGATGATCTCATCCGGATTCCCGGGCGAGGCAAAATAGACCTCATCATACGCCTGCAGTTTCCCATCCAAGATCACATCGGTCGTCTTATTCTTGATAAAGCTTTCGTAAAACACCTGCGGTGCCTTCTTATACGGATTGTCGATCTTTCTGCCGTCGCCAAAGATCACCTGTCCGAAAATCTCCTTTAACTTTGCATTTTGGCAAAGCTCTTGCATGGAAGGCGTCTTATCGGTAATGATCAGATCGACCTCATCCTCCGACAGTCTCCAGTCCTTTATGAACAATAGCACAAGCAGCTGATACGGTGTGCTTGCAAATCCCAATACTTTTTTCATATCCGTTTTCTTTCCTATCGTACGTTCGGTTTCTGCCACGATCACTCGCCACGATCACTTGTGTTCTTCCCTTGGTGATGACCGTCGCAGAGCCGCTCCGTGATCAGCATGACCGTCATCCAAAGCACCACAAACATCGTCGGGAAACTGTATTGCACAAACGCAGCCGGAGAGAGCAAGAAGATCACGCCCTCTCTGGCAAGAAGCGATAACAAGATCCAAAAACACAGCCACTTCTTCTTTGCGGCCGTAAAACCAAGTCCGAGGATCAACAAAAGAAGCACCGCGATCAGCGCCTCTCCGCCGTATCGAAACAGGGAAAGTGCCACGTTTTCACTGCCTGAGATCGGCAGCCTCTTGTTTCCTTCGATCAGCGTATAACCGTAATCCCGATCCAGAAGGTAAGAGGTAAATTCCGCCGTTGTGACAGCTTTGAGTCCCAGCGACCAATCCTTGGGATACGCATAGATCCCATTCGTCACCAAAAACAGATGGATGCGCTCCTCAACAAAAAGATCCGGATTGTGCAAGATCAGCCGGATCGCACTTTTCACAAACGCCGTTTGTGCCGCCGGATCCGCACCCGTTTCCGTGAAATGCCCCAGATTATGATCCGTATTATATCTTCCGTAGGAGCTGCAACTGAGCGACTCATACCGAATGTAGTCAAGCGATATCACCGCATCAATATTCCGAAGGTCCTCCTCGGCTCCGTCGTACATCTGATCCCTGTGCACGATCACACTGATGGGACGCACCAGGGAAATGATCAGATAATCCTTTCCGTAATACTTCTTCTCACCGATATTCTGCGGGATCTTAACCGCTGTAAAAAGAACGATAAACGCAAGCAGGTAGAGTAGCAACATGTTCCGTTTTTCTTTGAAGGCACCCTTTGACACAGCATCCGTTTCCGCATCCCGTTTCGCAATGCCGGAAGGATATACGATAAGGAGGATCGGGATCATGAACACGCAGAGCACCAGCCCCTCTCCTCTCCACAGACAGAGCAGGGCGCAACCAAAGGTCAACGCCACAAGCTTTGCATAGGTTAAAGCGCGTTTGTTTCGATGTTCAAAATACAAAAAAGCGAAAAAGAACAGGAAAAACGGTGCATATAACACCGGTCGAAAACACATCAGTGCAGACAGCAATACCGTGGGGAAGAGTCCGCAAAGAAGCGGCAGGAAGGAAAGCACCTTCTTTTTCCCGACAGCGGTAAGCTCATAGGTTTCAAAATAGATGTAGGAAAAGCACAGAGCCAGACAAAGATCGTTTAACAGGATCGGACCGGTGGAAGCCGGAAACAGCGAAAGTCCCACCATGTGGTAGAGACTGGTCAGATAGCAATGCCAATAGACCGGAAGGTAACGGGTCGCATATCCGTAGATGATGGTATCGTCACTCGTATAATATCCGGGATAACCAAATAAAAGAAGAAGTACATACAGGCCGAAAAAGCCCAGAAAACTGTATAAAAGTGGCTTATGATCCCACGCATACCGAAGGAAGAATATAAGCCCCGTGATCACAAACAGCAGCACGATCTTACTTAACACGTGCATAAATCCGACCATCGACGCATCCATCGGAAGGCTGCTCATGTTCAAAGGATCCGATGTGAACTGCTTTGTGTCGGTCACAAAAGTAAGCCCCCACACCAAAACGGAAAGGAGCAGACAAATGCTATGCACTTTCGAAAGTTTCTGTTTCTTCATAGGTCGAGTATACCACAAATCGCGGCTCTAGTTTCGCACAAAATAGGAACTCGCTCTGTCTTCGGAAGCCCATACACACCGATACGTACATCCGCCGTAAGACAGTTCATCGTCCGGACCGAAATCCCCCTTCTGACTAAAGAGGATCGCGTCGGGTGCATCGGATGTCGAGCCCGTCTTCGCAATAACGGAACCGGATCCGTCTTTCGTATCTTCAAACTCCACGATGATATGACGAAGCTTTGCCGCAGAATATCCGTTATGATATTCCAGCCACAAGGGATAATCATAACCGTCGCCGGAAATGCTGACGCCGATATCCTCATCGCCCCGATCTTTCGACAACTCCAACATCGTGCGGAAATTCCCTTCCTGATGGTTCCCGAAATAATAATAATCCATCCGATCCTTGCATCCGTTTTCCACGAAAGCATTCGCCTGTGTAAGATTATAGGACACGGACGGAAGCGCGAGTGCAAATACGAGCAACGAAAGAACTGCGACGACCGCATAGGCCGTTGTCCGCTTCGCCTTTGTCAGATAAAAATCAAACACCACCGTACTTCCGATGACCGTCATAGCAAGAGCGGGATAAAGAAGGCGCGTCCCCCACGGCTGCCAGCGCAAAAGTGCCATGATAAATCCGAAGGACAGCCAGACGGATATTTCAAAGCCCAGGATGTGCAAGGGCTGCTTTATATCAATTCTCTCACTTAGTGGGAGAGTTTTGTTCTTTTTTGAAAAATACAGGCACTGAACCAACAGGATCAGCATGAGCACACCGGCGCACACGGCGAAGTATGCCGCAAACGCACTCGGGGTCTTATCGTGCGAATACATATCCTCTCCCATGTTCATATGATGCAGAAAATCAAATCCATGGAATGCGATCGCTTCGTTATTAACCTCGACATGCAGCTTTTCACCAAGCCCGATGGCCAGACGATATACAAAACCGTTGAGCGGCCGATACAGATGCTGCGTGATCAGCAAGGAAAAGTTCTTTAAGATGTTCACCAGAATGTAGCTCACATTCTTTGTCGCCACACTGATATCTCCGCTTGCGGTATCCATCATAAGTCTTCCGCCGGAAAGGAACGTACGGATCAGCGTTTCCGCTATCGTCACGACAATGGCTCCCGCAGCGATCCCCACACTGCCAAGTAGCTTTCCGACTTCATCCTTCCGCTTCAGGCAAACCGTTAAAAGCCACGGCATAAAGAAAAGCATCGACGCGCAGATACTGGTCTTTGCCAGATACGCAAGCCCCACCCAGATGCCAAGCCGCATGATCTGCGCTGCCTGCGTCTTTTCCAAGGTAATGTTCGGAAGATATATCACATCCAAAAGTTCATACAAAAACAGGACGAAAAACATCGCACCGAAGAGATCGTTCTGCGTTGTGATCGCCTGGGAGATCGTCAGCGGCATGAACAAAAACACAAAGGCACCGAAATAAGAAAACAGCTTCGTCGCCCCCAGCTTCCGTGCCGTTTGATACACAAAGTAAGCCGTAATGAGCATTGCGGCATACTGCAAAAAGTTAGCGAAGCTGTCATTTCCCGATAAAAGAAGGATATGCAAAAGATTATACTCCGCAAGTACCGGGGAATAGATCTGTCGGTCGATATTGCAGACATAATGATTCACGCTCTCAAAGTCGATCCAGTGACCGATGCGCGCCAGATGATACGTCATGGAATCATAGTTGTACGGCACCGTAAATATCGCTCCGTACAAAAGCACCAAAGACAGACCTGCCATAAAGGCAATGAGCACACCGCAGAGGATCCGGGAGGATACCGGTTCCTTTTCCCCCGTCCGCTCTTTCTTTTTCAAAAAGAACAGAAACTCCGGCCGGCTGCCGTATCGGTGGCCGTACAGGATCAAAATACAAACAAAGAACAAAAGATACGAAAGAAATACAGACGTCCCGTTCAGAACATGAAAGATACTTAAGAGATTATTTACGATCAAAACAAACACCTGGCTTACCAGCACGCTCCGGCATAATGCATCGGCTGTCTCCAAATGTTTTCGTTCATATAAAAATAAGCAGTATAGCGTGACCGGCAGGATCAATAACATAGAATTTCCCTCTTATCCAAGATAAAACAAAAGCTCCGGCACTTAAGTACCAAAGCTTTTTCGCTGGGCTACAAGGATTCGAACCTTGAAATGACGGAGTCAGAGTCCTTAGCCGCAGACCACAGCGCAGTATCAACTACGCGGTTTTTATGCTAATCCATTGAAAATTGACCTATAAATTGACCTATCAGTTTTTGACAAAAGTTACAACGGATTAGCCTTTCCGTATGCTACAGCACCCTCATGAAAATCAGTCTCATGCATTTTTTTACTATATAATCCTCAATAGTAATTTTACCACAAATGGTCGGATAGCGAAACCCTAATATTTTTCGAAAACATCGCAAAGAAAAGGCAAAAAAAGGCGGAGCGCTATCGGGCAAAATACATCTTCCGCCCTATCCTCCAATCTCTTTTATCATATACGAATATCTTCTGAATTGTACATCGTATACAATAAACATTTCATCAGAAACCATACCTGTTGGCAATGAATTGTATACAAAGAACCCGGGGAATTTCATCCCCGGGTTCCGCTGTATTTGCCTTATCAGAACTCTTTATTCGAGTCCGAAGCCTTTCATGATATTGCCAAACTCGGCTGAATCCGAGAATCCGCTGATGATATCGTCACGGCTCCTGGTATTTAATTCATTTAACCAGTGGTTAAGACCTTCTTCTTCAGCCTCTCTTCCAAGGAAGAGTCTGTAGAGAACCTTAACATATTCCGTATTGTCGAGCTTCTTATTGGTAAACTCTTCGGAATGAAGGAAGTCTTCGGCAACGGCTTTGGGAGTCATGTTCTTGGAATTGACCCTGTATGTCCAATCCTCAACTCCGGCGGTCTCGCCTCTTCTTTCAAGGCCCTTGTCATAACATCTCTGAACGAAATTGTATACACCAACATTGTACTTGATGCTTCCGTCCTTCTCCATGGTTCCCTTGGATATGTTCATCTTCTCACAGGTATTGATATATTCCTGGGAATTTACGAAGCCTGCCATAACCTCTGTTCTGGGTGCTCCGGCAGCGATCATATCCGTCCAGTTCTTAACTTCGTCTTCCCTGGGCTCTCTCTTGAAGAATGCCTTGTAAAGAGCCTTTACATAATCAGCGTCGTTTAAGTTCTTGTTAACGAACTCTTCACTGTTGATAAAGCCTGAAATAAGGGCAGCACCGCAGGTCTCACGGCTTGCGATCTTCTCAGCCCAGTACTTCTTTCCCGTTTCCTCAGATGCTCTTCCGAGGATGCCCTCGTAAAGATTCTCGATAACATCGTTTACTGCTGCCATATCAACGGCATCACCGCCCTTTACGGCAATTGCGTAATTCGAGAAGCTCTTTGTCTTGAAGTTGTAGGTCTTGGTCTTTTCATCATACTCGGCAGGGATCACTTCAACGCTTCCGTCATGTTTCTCATGAACGAATGCAACCTCACTTCCGGGTGCTACGCTCTCAAGTCCGAGACTGATCGTAGCGGGATTGCTCAAGTCCTCAACCTCTGTATCCCAGGTAGCCGTGGAAGTTCCCTTATATACCGTATTGTAAAGATCTACATCAAGATAATCGTTTACAACATATCCGTCTGCCGCATCAGCCATCTTGGTCTTAAC
>JAILOQ010000010.1 GCA_024690725.1 Lachnospiraceae bacterium | reverse complement strand
CGCGGACCTCCGATAGAAGAAAGAAACATAAACAGGCCGTACGCAATAGCCCCGGCCATACGCTCTTTCGGATATTTCCACCGCAAAAATGCATACGCAAACAATAAATAAAACGAGATCCAGAAAAACATGCTTGTATAGCCGGATTCGTACAGGATCTGATGCCTTGCCTGCCCACCGGAAAGCCCCAAAAACATCACGGGGACAGCGATGGAAAAACTACTGTCGTTAAAGAACTTTCGCGTCAGCAAAACGATTCCCATGCAGGCCAACAATATGGAAACCATCGCTCCAAGAGTTCTGGCAAGCACAAGATTTTTCATTGCAGCCGCAAACGGTATCGTCCACGTATTTAACCCCAGCACCCATAATTCGCCGTTGGCCGAGCACCACTCTTTGGGCAGGAGATTATGATACTGCATTTGACACTTTGCCAAGAGCACGGATGCCGCTCCATCTCCGTCCAGTCGCACCTGTCCCACAGTTAATGCAGAATATAGCGCAACGCCAAATCCAAGCGCCGCAAACAACACAAGAAGCGAACTGACTTCTGCCTTCCATTTCTTTTTTACAATTCCCAAAACATATCCGGCGATGATCAATAACTCCAAGATCAGCCAAAGCGTTTCATATTTCGTCCATTCCGTTATCATAATTCTCTTTGTTCCATCCCCTCTTTATTTTGACCGTTTCATACGGTTCATACGGCAGTAACCATCCTCGTGGCCACGATATCCACTCCTGTGTGAGCCACATCGGTTATTATAACATCTCCGATGGAAATTGGTGCAGAGGCTTTACATTTATGGATCTCTTCCATCACGGCAAAGATCTTATCCTTTGGAATATCCGAAGCGGTCTTTACGGATACCAAGGGCTGCGCGCCGTTTATGACACGAACGGAACTCGTCACGATCCTGGTGGGATCCGTCACCTCTTTTGCTCCGTATTCCGCGCCTCTCGGACAGGAATTTCCCGTCACCGTCACATTATCTCCGTCTATGGTCACCGTCAGTGCGCAACCGATCGGACATCTGATGCAAGTAAGTTCTTCTGTCATTCTTCCACCCGGATCACAATCTCTTTCACCTTTCCGTTCAACCCTGCCTTGGTGATCACGACATTTTCCATCTCACCCGGCGCCATCACGCGCTTCTTCATACGCTTTTTCTCTTCTCCGTCATAGTAAAGCACCAAAGAACGGTCTTTATATACATCTCCGACACGGAAGCGAACCGTGACCTTTTCATCCATGCTTTCATAATTTAAGAACTGCGGCACGGTATAGCGCACACCGCCTTCGCCCTTGATGCGGATCCTGCCGGAAGCTTCAACTCCACTTTCGCCATCTGTGTCAGCCACCACTTCCGCATGCTCGTTCAATGCTTCATTCGCCAGGGCTCGCACATATCCCACCGCCTTAAGCCCCGCACGCTCCGCTTCCTGTGATACGTAATCCACAAGGTCATGCACATGCAGTACATTTCCGCAACTGAAGATCCCCGGTACACTCGTCTCCAGATCATCCGAAACTACGGCACCTCCCGTGACACGGTCCAGTTCCACGCCTGCCGTTTTGGAAAGTTCATTTTCGGGAAGCAGGCCGCAACTAAGGAGCAAGGTATCACAGTCATAGTATTCTTCCGTTCCCGGGATCGGTCGTCTGTCCGGTCCCACTTCCGAGATCGTCACACCCGTCACGCGGTCCTTTCCGTGCACGCAGGTTACGGTATGGCTCAGCTTTAACGGAATATCAAAGTCATTTAAGCACTGTACGATGTTTCGCTTCAGTCCTCCGGAATAGGGCATAAGCTCTGCCACGACTTTTACCTTGGCACCTTCCAAGGTCATGCGCCTAGCCATGATCAGTCCGATATCACCGGATCCCAAGATCACGACTTCCTTTCCGATCTTATAGCCTTCGATGTTCATCAGTCGCTGTGCGGTTCCCGCAGTATAGACACCGGCCTGACGGAAGCCCGGAAGTCCCAGGGCGCCACGCGGACGCTCCCTGCATCCCATTGCCAGGATCACGGTGCCGGCTTCGATCGTTACAACGCCCTCGCCTTCTCTTACGTATGTCACCTTCCGATCCTTCGTCACTTCCGTGACCATCGCCCCCAACTTATAAGGGATCCCATAGTTTAAAGCCTTATCGATGTATCTTGCGGCATATTCGGGGCCTGTCAGCTCTTCTTTAAATGTGTGCAACCCAAATCCGTTATGGATACACTGGTTTAAGATCCCGCCCAAGCGCTCATCGCGCTCTAAGATCAGGATATCTTCGATTCCGTTTTCATATGCGGAGACTGCTGCCGCAAGTCCTGCGGGACCGCCTCCGATGATCACTATGTCATGTCTCATCCGCTTCACCCCTCAACAATTCCGAACCCGGTCTGTTCTTTGCTACTTGTGTCATCGGTATGTTAAGTTCTCTTGCCAAAATCTCCATTGTGCGCGGAGTGCAAAAGCCTGCCTGACAGCGACCCATGCCCTGTCGCACGCGGCGCTTGATGCCGTCTAAGCTCTTTGCTCCGAGGGTACGGTTGATCGCATCCTCGATCTCGCCTTCCGAGATATTCTCACATCTGCAAACGATGTGACCGTATGCGGGCCGTTTCTTTATGAGCGCATCCCTCTCCTCGTTCGAGAGCTTTGCGACTTCCGTAAAACCTTTCCGCATATCGATAAAATCCGGTTTCTCTTTTAAATCATATTTATCCGCGATCAATCCGGCGATATGTTCTCCGATCGCGGGCGCCGCAGAAAGTCCCGGAGATTCGATCGCCGCGGCTTCAAAAAATCCCGGACATTCCGAAACCTCTCCGATCACGAAATCGCCCTTGTCTCCGTGTGCACGAAGACCGGCAAAGCTTGTGATCATCTTATTATAGGGAAGCGTGGGTACGCTCATGAGCCCTCGCTTTTTGATATCATCCATCCCAAGCTGTGTTGTCTCGGTATCCGCCTTATCCTCCACATCCTCCGCATTCGGCCCCACCATAAGGTTTCCGTGAACGGTGGGCGTTACCAAAACACCTTTTCCAAACTTACTCGGCAGCTGAAAGATCGTACAGCCAACCAGATCGCCGGCTTCTTTATCCATCAGGACATACTCGCCTCTTCTTGGTGTGATCGTAAGTGTATCGGAGGATGCCATGTTGTGAAAGACATCCGCATAAAGGCCTGCGGCATTGACCACAGCCTTCGTTTCATAAGATCCCTTATCTGTTAAAACGCTAAACCCACGATCCTTTTTTTGAATATCCTCCACCGCTTCCAAAAACCGAAACTCCACACCGTTATCTGCGGCATTTTCCGCAAATGCGATCGTCATGCCAAAGGGGCAGACTGTTCCGGCCGTCGGTGCGTATAATGCGGCGACCACCTCTTCCGAAAGTGCCGGTTCCATGGCTAAGACCTCATTGTGGGAAAGGATCCGTAATCCTTCCACGCCGTTTACGATCCCTCTGTCATAGAGTTCCTGTAAGCCCGGCATATCCTCCTTGTTTCTGCACAAAACAAGCGAGCCGTTATTGTGATAGGGAAAGTCCAGTGTTTCGGACAGTTCCCGTATCAGCTTGGCACCACGAACATTCATGGCCGCCTTTAACGTCCCGCTCTTTGCATCATAACCCGCATGCACGATGCCGGAATTGGCCTTACTCGTCCCGGAACACACATCTTCTTCTTTTTCCAGGACCAAAACCTTGGCATCGTATCTGCTAAGGAATCGTGCAATGGCACAGCCCACTACTCCCGCTCCGACTATGATGACATCCAACTGTTCCATGGCACTTCCTCCGTTTCCTTATTTACTTTTCATTATACCACGAAAACCCGGGGCTCACCCCTCCAAAAGTGTTTTCGTATAACTTGTCACAAACGCCACACAATGTGCCGCGCTCATATCCATCATGCGGAAGAGCGCATCCTCTTCGATCTCTTCCGGCAGGGGATAGCTTAACTTATAGATCAGACCGATCTGCGGAAAGACTTCAAACTGGCCGCAGACAAGGCCTGCATTGACCTCATCCAACCGTGCGCGGATGGCCTTTTCCTCTTCCTTTGACAGGTTTCCTTTGATCGTTACCATGCAGGTAAAGTAAAACACATCTTCCGCCGCTTCCACGCCCGGGAAAAAGTACTGTCCTACGGCTCCGTCCGGCAAACCGGGGATATTGTCGTGTGCACAGACTAAAAGGTCAAACTTGCTTCCCTCTTCACCTTTTAATACCAATCGGCCCGATATTCCAAGCTGGCCCATTTCATTTAACAGCCGTTCCAATGCTTCTCTTCTTTTCTTATCATTTTCCGCTATCACAATCGATTTCCTCCTTTACGGTTAAAGAAATTATAATAAACTCTGTATTTAAACTCAACCTACGCCGCGCTGCAGATTTCTCGCCATATCCTCTGCACTGGGGACAGGCATCTGTCCTTCTTGTTCCGGATAGATGAACACAAAATCGGGGAACAGTCCCTGCAGAGCTTTCCGCTCGTTGATCAGTTCCGTATCACTCAAAAGGATCTGCTTTCCGGACGAATCAAAGAAGGCCTGCGCAAAGATCACCTTCGCATACTGTGTGGTGATATCCTGCACGAACTCCTCCATCGTTGAAAAGTGCATCTCCCGCAGCGCGATCTTTCGTATGGTCGCTCTGATATCCTTTTCGCTGTCTCCGTACATGGCTTTTGTTTCCGGCTCCATCTGATCAAAGTTCCCCTGCAATTCCGCATAGAGCGTATCCATCTGCAAAAAGTCATCCACCGTGCTCTCGCGGATCTCCTTGTTCTTCCAGAATTCCACGATCTTAGCCGCTGTGGAAAGAACGGTTCCGATGGCCGTTGCCACACCTCCCACACCGGGAGCGACGGCTCCGATCAGCGATGCCAGACCGCCTGCTGCCTTTAGGGCATGTACGGTTGCGGATGCGCCGTAGAGTTTTTCCTGCATCACGCTCGTATTTGCGATCGCTTCCGTCACGCTTACGTTAAGATTGTTCTGCGCCTCCTCGGTCTCATGCTCCCTTGCAAATTCAAGCGCAGCTTCTTTGCTTTTCTTTACCTCGTTCCTTTGCATGAGATTGGAAGCCGTCTTCATGCTGCTCGAGATCATCGTCACGGCACCGGTCACACCCTGCGTTGCCGTCTCCAATGCAGTATCCGATATGCCGTCAAAGAAGTTGATCGTAGACAACACGCTGTTGATCATATCGCCGCCTGCTTCGATCGCATCACCGGCTTTCGAAACCTTTGCATTCCTCGTGAGCGTATCGTCATTTGCATCTTTGATCGCAGAACCTAAGTTTAGGAGATTATCCAACAGGTCTACCGACTGGAAGACAAACCCGGCCTTAAAGCAGTTCGAAATCTGCTTTTTCGAAAGCTCATACGGCTTTATCGTGATGCTGTCCGTGATCTCAAGGCCATCCGTTCCGGCCTCGTTTACCTTTTCATTTACGGAGCTCATATTATCGGCCAAGGTCGTTGCAACCGACCAAAGCGTACTGACGATCCCGTCTTCTTCGGGCTTGTAGATCTCCGTATCCGCCTGTTTTTTGAGTTCTTCCATCTCATCTACGGTTTCGGGTGCCCGTCTTCCGAGAAGCTTTTGCACCGCTTCATTGGACAGCTGGAACCTTTCATACGTACGCGCGATCTTTTGCGACTGCCGGATCAGATCCGGATCGGTCGCGCTCACCTTTTTGCCCTTTTTCTTGATCAGGGCCTTTTGGATCTCAACGGCATTTACAAATTCCAGATAGCATGCTTCCCTGACACGGAACTCTTCCGGCAGATTTGCATTTCCCGCCTGCTCCCGCTGTTTGGATATGCGCTCGATCATACCGCTCACACCAAGCTGCTTATCATCGAGGATACGCATCGCACCCTCCAGATTCTGTGTCATGACTTCTCCGTAGGTATCGAGTACGCCGAACTTTTTCACGAATCCGACCTGCTTTAATGCGCCCACCGGTTTCATCAAAAGCGAAATCTTCGATTTCATGCGCTTTTCAAACTTTTCAAGATTCGGAATATAGGCATTTAGCGCCATCGACACATCCAGTCCCGTCGGGTTTGTCGTCTTTTCCTTTTCAATTGAATAATATACAAAAAGGCGTTCTCTTAAGGGGTGGCCTAAGATCTCCATACCGAAATTGCTTTCGGAATTTCCCTTCCAGGAAAGTGCGTTTGCCGCGATCCACTGATCGATCTTCTTTACGGCAGCCACTACATTTGCAGGGTACTTTTCTTCCGAAAGATCCACCACCTGTTCCGTCCTGTCCGTGCGGAATCCCGTCTTTTCTCTTAAGAGGGTCTTCACCTTATCGGTCACACCCTGCCGTTTCTCTTCTTCCGCCATGCGCTTTCCGGCAGCGCTCTTTCGCATGTCTCTGGTCATCACCTTATCTTTCTCCATGATGCCGAGACGCTCCGATAAGCCGTACATCATCAGCTTTTGCAAACTGTCCGTGGCATTCTCGGAACCGAAGTATTCCTGCAGGCTTCCGTAGATCACGTACATCTCCTGAAACTTCTTATCCTCCTTGATCGTACCGTTCTGCGTCAGCTTCCGATAGTTGGTAAACGTATCATCGTAAGCACGCATCACGACATACATCCGCCAATACTTATCGCGTGCGGACATGAGCTTGTCGGAAGCGATATCTTCGATATAGGCATCGGTCGCACCGATCACGACGCCCATCTCTTTTCCGAGCTGATCGACCTTGGATTCTTCTTTTAATTCCGTCTGCTTCTGACTGAGCGCTTGTTTTTCACGCTTCGCCTCGATCCACTCATCTACCAGTACACAGGCATCCTCAACTTTTTTCTTCAGATCCCCTTCCTGCGCCAGCTGGATCAAAAGCGCATTGTAATTGGTCTTTAACAGATCGTTGGTCATCGCCTGATCCGAAATGTACGCGCTAAAGACCGCATCGTTATCGACCGAAAACTTGCTCTCTTCCTTTCCTAAGATCTCTCCTACGAGGCTGTTGAGCACCTGCATCGTTGTATTCTTTTCCAGGATATGCACAAAGAGCAAGAGCTCACTTTCTTTGTACGTATCGGTAAGCTTCTTTATAAGGTCCTTCGTACCGTCTTCTTTTTCCAAAAGCGTCTTGAAACTCTTCATGAAGTCCTCGCGGTTCTTTACGGCCTGGTTGGATTCTCCCTTGGCAACGCCCGCGCGCACGCTGTCAAAGCCGCCCGTATCATCCACGATATATCTGGCAACCGCAAATCCTCCGACCTCTCCCAAAAGCTCTGTGATAAGCTCCTTATAGGTTTCGATCGGATCTTTTTCTTTGTCTGCTTCCGTGCCCTTTAAGATCCTCTCGCCATATACTTCAAAGAGTCCCCGCTTTAAGGAATCCTTCTCATACTCCGGAAGTTTTTCCTCTTCCGGCCGGCTCGCAAGATAATCATCCACCGCAACGGAAAAGCCCTGCAGCTGTAAAAACGTATTGGCATCGGCCGTAAAGGACGCCTTATCATCCTTTGCGGCATGCGCGATCATCCGCTTTAACACCGTCGTATAAAGCCCGGACAAGAACGGATCCGTCATCGAATCACGAGCCTCGTTCATGTATTTTTCGATGTCTTCTTTGTATTCCTCTTTTACCTCGGCATCCTCTTCTTTTTCCTTACAGTATTCACCGAAGATGCTCTCGCTCTCGGCATGGAAGGAAAGATACGTTCCCCTTCCCTTTTCCTTTTGCTCGACAACGGTTTTCGCAAACTCTTTCTTTCTGGCGTTTTCGATCAGGATCTGCTGATTTGCGCGGTACGCCTCCGATAACACCTTCAGATCGCTCTGTACGCGCTCCGCAAGTCCTTCCCTGTAATTCTCCTCCGAAGAATAGATCATGTTCTGTCGCTCATTGTTCATAAAGGAAGCACGGAACCCTTCCAGTACGGCTTTCTTTTGCGCATCTTCCATATCATCGGGCAAAAGAAGGTCCTTATTATCCACCGTAAGCACTCGGTCCAGTTCTTTGCTTAACATATCCAGGTTATTTCCGAAACGCTCTCTGACCTTATTGACTTCATCGCCGTTTAAGAGTTCCGTCGCATTTCCCTGCAGGATCATTTCCACGAAAAGCGAACCAAACTGCGCTTTTTGCTGATTGGTCTCTTCCTTGTCATCCTTATATGCACCCGTCGTGATCATGCTGTCCACAAGCGCACCGAAGGTCTTCGGAGCATCACTGCCACGGATCGAGATCTCCTTTTTGTTGATCGTATCATCGAGTTTATCCAGATCCATCTTCTTTTCGAGATTGATCTTCTCCGGATGGTCACTCAGAAGGTATTCCTTTATCTCATCCTTTCGTTCCAGAAGGTACTGATCCACATAGGAATGCTTGCGAAAGAGCGCGGTCAGATTCTCCATCGCTTCCACGTGTTCCACAAGGAAGGACTCATATTCGGCATTGCCGTCCGAAAGGAGATGCTCCTTAAACTCCTCCGTTTCCATAAGGAGTGGGAAGAGATAGGCAAACTTTCCGCCGCGCAGACTTGTCTGAAACTGCTCTACTCTTGCGTTTACGGTCTCTGCCTCGGAAGGATCTACCTCCTTCTTTTTCTCTTTCTTTTGTTCCATGGCACTCATCGAGATCTTCAGCAGTTCTGCCTGATACTCTTTGTTTCCCTTTTTCGTCAGGGTATCTCCGAGTGCATTCACCAGCTTCGGTAACCGTTCGGTCACACCGAACTCACTGTAGTTATCTTTGATCAACGTTGCGAGGTCGCTAAGCTTCCCACAGCTTTCTCCCATGAACTCTGCGGGCGGTTTGATCTCTGTTTTTCGCTTTTCTTTAAAATGCGCATCGATATATTTCCGATACTGATCCACCAGCTCATCCTGATCCTCGGGCGCTTTATCGGCAAGACTTTTCTTATACTCATAGATCGACATCGGCATGGTAAGATCGGCGGCCTCGAGGTTCTTTTTTACAAACGATGGAAGATTCCGCATTCTGCCGATACGGTTTACCGAACGCATACCGTGGGAACCTAAGCCACGAGCCTTTGTCAGCTCGCTTATCCGTATCGTAACGCGATCGGACGGCTTATACGCCGGGCAAGCCGCAAGGATCGCATCGGCATTTGCCACTTTTTCTTTCCGCTCTTTCATATGCGCTTCGTACCCGGCAGGTTCCACACTCTCTTCGCCTGCCAGACAATTGGTCAGAAAATACTCTCTGTATTCTTCCCCGCTCGTAAAGAGGCGCTCATATAGATCGGGCACCTGCACAAGCCTCGTCACCATGGCATTTGCAAATCCGTCCACCTCTCGCGCATTCAACTCTTCCAATTTCTTATCGCCGAAAAAGAACCTTACCTGCGTAGCGGCATGTTCCAACACCCTGTCTCTGACTTCTCTCCTGTGCGCCTCAAAATCGCCTTTTTTCTTGATCTTATCGAAGACCTTGGCATCGACCACCGTCTCCACGCGGCGGATCGCACCTTCTCTGAGCGGCTGCAGTTTTTCTTTATCATCCGGCGCAAACTCGATCTTCTTCTGCCTTGCGGCAAGGGCCTCTCTGCGCTTCTTTGCGATGCTCTCCTCCAAAGCCTTCATATGTGCCTGCATTTCCTTATCGGACATTTCGGGCTTTACCTTTTTCTCCTGCTCTTCCCTCTGGCGCTTCAACGTCTCGGAAGCCTTTTCCATATCCGCCGCCATCTGCTTATGCAGCGCTTCCTGCTCTTTAATCTCCTCCTGCTTATCTCCGAGTGTCATCTTCGGCATAGTCTTTAACTCACTGTCAAGTTCACCGATGAGCGAAGTCTGCTTTTCGATCTCACCTGTCAGATAATCGATCCTCTGCTTATGCAGTGCATTCTGATACTGCTCGGAACCGACGACTGCCTGATACAACAGACCGATATTGCTCGTCGCCGCATCCAGCCTGTCCTTAAACTCCGTATCCTTGATGCCCGACGCATCGACCGTGCATTTATCCAAAAGCTTTTGCATCGCAACGATCTTTGCGGCCGCAGGATGACTTTGCAGATAGGGACTGTCAAACAGCAATTCCTTTTTGATATCCTGTCGGTCACCGAGCGTCTGCCTTGCCTCTGCCAAAAGTGCGGGAACATCCCCATCCTTCGCATCCATAAGGCGCTTTAACAGCCCGAAGGTTCCCTTCTCCTCTTTTAACTCCTTCTGCTTATCATACCGCTTTAACACATCACTTCCGTCCATGATCTTTTTGGCGGTATCCACCAGTTCCTTATAGGAAAGTCCGTTTTTGTTCGACAAAAACAGGCGCACGTGCTTACTCATGCGCTCCTTGATGTCGGCACCCGTTAGCTTGTTGCGGCTAAAGAAGGCCTTCATCTTACCGACACCTTCCACCTTCCGGCCGGTATAATCCGTAAAGGATTTGATCTTACCAAGGACGTTTTTGGGCACATACGCATCTTCGATCGCTTTGCCGTACCGGATCGTGATCTCGTCATCGCTTACGTCTTCTTTGTATGCATTCCGGCTAAGCTCCAGTTCCCGCTGCATCGAAGCCACGTCCGCTTCCGCTTCCTGCTTCTTCTGCTCCTTGAGCTGTCTGTTTAACTCCTTGTTCTTCTCGGCCTCCTCTGCGATGTGGCGCAATTTCAAGAAGTCTTCCGCGCTCTCTTCGGACTGTTTTGTATCGTAGTCGTAAATCTCCTCGCCGGTGGCCTCGATCCCCAGCTGCTCTGCCATATCCGTAAGGCTTGTCAGCCCCTCGTCGATCACATCATCTAAGGCGTCATCTGCCGCGATCTTTTTGCACGCATGCTCACTTAAAAACTCTTCCAAAAACGCCGCATCTTCCGGTGTCAGAGCATCGCTTTTCATAGCCGCACCAAGTGTGCCCAAAAGCTTATTGCAAAGGCCTGCGTACTGCGCCACCTTTTCGTATTTACTTGCATATTCCGGAGCCGCACTCTCTTTGGCTTCTTCATCCGCAAACGCGGAATTCTTGATAGACTCCGCCTGTTCTCTTTCGCTCTTTAGCAATACATCCGAGAGCGTGTTGACATTTTCTTTTAACAGATCGCGGAAATCTTCCGCTTTCTTTTTGAGATTCTCCTGCTCCACAACAGACAAGCCGGCGGAAAAATCCTGCGCAGCCGCATCGGTTCCCAGTTTCACACTGTTCCCGTAAAAAGAAAGCAGGGGCGAAAGAAACGGATCCGCCTGTTTTTCACTCTCCTTTTCCGTAGGCTCCTGTTGCAGGTTTACATCCACAGGCTGCTGCATAAACTGTGGATCGGTGATCTGCTGCGCGGGCTGTAACTGCAACTGCTCATCCATCACGCCGGGAGCAGGTGCGGATTGTTTCTTCTTTTTGTTTAAAAGTCCACCATTATCCATATCACTTCAACCCCCCAAACATCTTTGTCGCGATCATCGCCTGCATCTTTGCTTCCGGCTCGACACCCTTTTCCGAAAGCAGTCTGTCTTCAAATCCCAGCACGGTTGCTCCCACGGAATCGATGTACAGCTTTTCCGGGACATCTTCCCTTGTCTTTATCACCTGCACCGCTCGATCCAGCAGTTTCATCACACCGATCAGCGAACCGTGGGAAGCATAGATACTCTCGATCCGCACACCATCCAAAAACGGCATGATCGCAAGCATCGAACTGATCCTTTCGTCCTTTAGCAATATTCCGCCAAAGACGTTCTCTCTCGAAAGCATACGCCTTGCATCTAAGATCATTCCCTTTGCCTCGGCCTCATCTTCCAATGCATAAATCTCCAGCTTTATATCATCCTTCGCGCTTCGGGCCGGAATGATCTTTTCCGCCGCCGACAGGGAAGATCTGCAAAACGGCGCTGCCTGAAGAACTTCAAAAAGATCGTACACGCTCCGCCTTCCTTCGATCGTATCCACCTGAAAGCCGTTATGCCCGAGGAACGACAAAAACTCGCTGTCCTTTCCCTCGTCCACAAACAGACAGCACGATATCCGGCTGATCAAAGGCTGATCGAAGTTTTCAAAGATGCGCTCCAAAAAATACTTTCCGTACCCTCTGCCCCGACACTCTTCAGCTATGGCAAAATAGCGGATCTCCAGTTCCAGACCGGTATCCTCAAGCATTGCCACTCCGACCGCAGAATCCGTATCATCGACAAGACCCAAAAAGATTTCATTCGCACTGCGATTCTCCCACAACTCCTCGATCGGTGTTGTGAACGCAAATGCATTTGCTTCGGTAATTCGCGTAACCAGCATATCCCTACCTCCTAAGAAAACCACATAACGGTTTCCGCAATATCGCCTCTTACGGCAGACGGCACCATCTTTACCATTAACGGTCTCGTTGCCTCATTTACGATCGGAACCAAAAGTTTTTGTTCGCCGGATAACGACGCCCCGGCCGTATTCAGTGCATGTCCGATGAGCGCCGCCACGATCATCGGATTGCTCCCATAAACCAGATCCAATACATAACTGTCTCCGACGGATGAAACCATCAAAAGTCCCGCATCTTCCGAATTCTTCTTTACATATGTGAAACTCAGATCCGGACAGTACGAATCCCACGGGACCGGAATCGCGATCGGTACAGGCTGTTTATTGCGGTTGATCCGCTGCTCGATCTCATCCATATCCTCTTCATCCGTATCTTCCAATGCATTACACTTTATCTTAGACGCTGCCGCCATCACGCTCTTTTGTCCTTCGACATCGCTAAGATGACATTCATACACATTGTTTTTCTCCATATAGACATACATGCCAAGTTCCCTTAAGACCTCGCCCATGCCGTCACTGTATTCACCCTTGTGGATCTCCACAAAGACACCGCAATACTCGTTTTGCCGTCTTGCTTCCCAAAGCACGAAAGAAAGGAACTCCTTGTTCGCCTTAATATCCGTTGCATATGTATCTTTCACGGCGATCCAGATGATCTCCTTCCAGCCCTCATGTTTTGCGAAAATGATCAGTCCAAAGAACGTATCCGGCGATACCTCCCCTGTATAATACGCATCCGCCAAGACCGTACCATTTCGCAGCTGTCCTAAATAGTTATTCGGGATGTAGGAAGAAAATTCCTTAAAATCAGCGGAGCGAAGACGCTTTCTCTCATATACGGAAGATCCTTCGCCTTCATCCTGCACTCCTTCGTTCTGAGCCGGCCCGTTATCCGCAAAAAAACGTTCTTCATATGCTTTCACCTTATCCAAAAAATCCTGTTCGGCAACCGACCTATCCTTTCCTGCAACCGGCTTTCTGCTTTCTTCGTCAAACCCCTGAACAGCAAAAAAAGATGAAAGCGCATCACATAAGGCCGCGAACAATTCCTTGTCGCAGTCACCTTCTTTACGCATTTCATCTCTTTTTTTCATCGCGCGAACGATCGCAGAGCATCTCGCATCCCGCCCCGTTGCCGTAGGCGGATATACGCGAAACTCATTTCCGTCAAGCGCCGATACAGACGATGCATCGTCATATCTTTGAAAGATCTCATTTACGATCAGATCCGTCTTTGCATTCGCACCGGATTCATGATCCATTTCAAACTGTTTGAACAGCTTATACTTCTTCCAGAACAAATCTCCCTTTTTGCGGGCAGAGAGTGACCCGTCGCTAAGAATTCCCGTTTCCATAGTCGATCCCCCATTTCGGTTTTTGCACAAAATTATTATAGCAAACCCCGGGGGGAATGTCATTACTCCAACACTTTAAATCCGTAACTCTTCAGCAATCCCTTAACATACTCATTGATCTTACTCTCATCAACACCCGATGCATCCAAAAGCAGATAATTTCCGCTCTTTGACGGATCCCCTTGATCCAATGCGATCACATCGTCTCCGTCCACACGCACGAACTGTTGTTCCCTACTCTACCTTTTCGAAATCCGATGCCGGATGCTTACATACCGGACAGATAAAGTCCTCCGGCAATTCCTCTCCCACATATTCATAACCACAAACAAATTTATCTGTAATAAAACCTCCGAATGTGCTATAATTTCACCATGAAAGCATACTTGACAGGGCATAAATTTAATATTCTTCGTGCAGCATGCCTTATTTTACTCATTCTGTTTTTTCAGTATGTATTTTTTCCGCTATCCATTGTTTATCCTTCCAACTGTTTTCACTCGACTTTCGTTGAAAATCTGAGTGTTCTTTCCACTGTTAGCGGAGAGAGCGGGTACTTCTCTTTCGGTCCGTACATTTCTCTGGAAAAAGGTGACTACTTCCTGACGCTATACGGAACCAACGAATGCAGCAATACCATCATGGATATCATTTATTCCGATGAAGACGGACAACACACCCTATATGAGGGAAGTTACATTCCCAAACAAAAAATATCTTTCTCCACGCCTTCCGCTGTTGAAAATGTTGAATTCCGCATTTTTATCACCGAAGGCAACGGTGCTATTTCATTCGATGAAGCTTTACTTACCCCAAAAACACCCATTTCTTTCCGCATAATACAATTACTGCTTAATCTCCTGTTTATTGCATTGACATTCATCGCATGCGAATGCATTCCGAAACTATCGGATCAAAAAGGCTTGCTCTATGTCTCCCGTTTTCTTACTTTTATTGTCGGTCTTTGCTGCATCCTCATCTTTTGGGTTCATTATTTTGATTTAATCGGAACTTCATACGACCAATTGGGGCTCCCTCATATCTTAGAAGCTACCCGCGCAGAATGGGGAATGCTATTGATCAACATCCTGATCATCGGAAGCATCTGGCTTATCTTCTTGGCCTTTTTCGGAAATATTGCACTTGCGTCGGCCGCGGAAGGAATCCTGTTAACATTTCTTTCCCTGGTTTCCATCAACTTTTATATTAATCGGGGGGAAAGCTTCGAATTTACCCAATTTCTTCTGGCAAGAGATGCCGCAAAAGTACTCGGCGGATATGATCTTCACTTTCCAATTGCATGCCTGAAACTATTATCTGTCACATGCCTTTTTTGCTTTGCTTTTTACCGAAAGCCCATATGGAAAAAGGGGATTGTATGGAGAATACCTTTACTGGCAGGATCCGTCTTTCTCTTAACATTCACCTTCCACCATGTAGATTCATTTATACATTTCTTTGGTGAGGAACCCGCATTTTTTTCCATTGATGAATACTACCGTCAAAAAGGATTGGCGCTCGGTCTTATGCGCACGTTCCCACGCGGTGTGGATATGCCGGAAGACTATTCCAAAGAAGCTGTATCAAACGTCTTAAAATCTTATAACGTCTCCTCTGCTGATATATCCGATCAAGAATTACCGGACATCATCTATATTCAATGTGAATCTCTTTTCTTTCCGGAACTTGTAACGGATCCTTACTGGAGCGAAGATCCGTACGAAGAACTTTGGAATGCCGCGGAATCAGATGATGTATCGTTTGGTTATTTTATCTCTCCTCGGTGTGGCGGAGGAACCTGCGATGTTGAATATGAGGTTTTAACCGGCTATCGTCTTTCCAATACCGGCGGCTCACCTTTTCGCGAATACATCCGGGAAGATGAACCGAACCTCGTTCGTTCTCTCGATGCGCTTGGATACACCACAACTGCGATCCATCCGAACGTCGGCGAATTCTTTGGTCGAAACCGCATTTACCGCTGCCTTGGTTTTCAGAATACATATTTCAAATCCGACCTGGATCCTTCCATCCCGGAAGAAAAAATAAACGGATGGTACACGGATAAAGCCGCATACCGGCAGTTGATGATCGACTATGAACAACACGACCCTGCAAAACCATATTTTGCACACGTCGTGACCACGCAAAACCACGGATCTTACTTTGAAACATTCGACAAGTATGGCATTACGCTAAATGAAAATGCCAATAATACGATGCCGGAAGACTTTGAAAACTATCTCAATGCGGCAAAATACTCTGCCGAAAGCTTACTCGCTCTGACAGAGTACTTTAAACAAGTAGATCATGATGTGATTTTAGTCTTTTGGGGAGATCATGCACCGGCCTACATCGGGCTGCTTGGCGTCAACGAAACCCTCCCCGAAACAACCGTACAAGAATACTTTACGCCCTTCTATATCTGGAACAATATGGGCATCGAATTTCCGGACAAAGAAGTTGTCGCCGCATACAATGTGACGCCTTATGTTTTAGATGGCTGCGCTCTATCCATTGATAATTATTTTGATTTTCTTATAGATAACCCGCGCGACAACATCACACCTTCCGCCTATGTTGTACATGGACTTGGATCCTATGATACCGTCATCACAAATCCGGAACTGCTGCATGATGATTGGCTGCTTCAGTATGACCGCATGTTCGGAAAGCAATACTCTATGGAGTGATCATAATACCAGCCAGGTTATCCCCCTCTTTATTTCGATCATTTCACACATGTTACACAGCTAAAACTGCCCTTGTC
>JAILOQ010000172.1 GCA_024690725.1 Lachnospiraceae bacterium | reverse complement strand
CCACGCTTCTGAGGAGAAGCTGTTGCTGTAGCCTTCTTGTGAAGAGAGTTGAATCCCTTCTGAAGAGCAGGAGCTGTAGACTTCTTAACAGATGTCTGACGTCCCTTTCTAACTAACTGGTTAAATGTTGGCATTCTTTTTCACCTCGTTTCTTATTTAATACTATACGGTTACGCACACAAAAAGAACACGCAAACACGCATGCCATATTAGTATACTTATTCGCAATATAATTGTCAATAGAATTTTTGCAGACTAAGAGCGTTTTTTATCCAGGAAAAAATTCTCCAGACTGAGCAAAAGATTGTGGCGTGTGATGCTCTTTAACAGATATCCCGCAGGCTTTAAGCTCATCACTTCCATGATCACGTCTTTGTCCCGCTTACCGGTAAGAAACATCACCGGAATATTCTCGGAATAAGGCTCGCTTTTTAACATCTCGTAAATCTGAGCACCGGTCGTAACCGGCATCTCGTAATCCAAGAGGATCAGATCCACGTGATGTCGCGCCAGCCAGGTAATGGCCTGCATACCGCTTCTGGCCATCCCCACACGATAATCATCCTTGAGCCAACCGCGAAGAAGCTGTAAACAGCTCACATCATCATCCACCAAAAGAATGGATTTCTTGCGATTCTCACTGTGTTCTTCGTCCATAAGATTTGTGATCCGCTCGATAAAGAAGCCCATATCGATCGGTCGTTCCACGACATCCAAAAGAAGATGCGGCGGAATGATCGTCGCAATAAATTTCAGATCGTTTTTATTCCCGATCACGATCAGAAGGCAGTTTTCCTCCTGACACAGATCCTTCAAATACACCGGCACGGACTGATCCGACTCAAGTTCCTCATCCGCATACAGAAGCAAAAGTTCCGATTCTCTGTATTTCGCTTCGATCTCCTTAATGGAAAAACCCACTTCCCTAACTTCGAAATTTGCATTTTTCATGTTGGAAACCAGCGCATTTGTCATAAATGTCTGTTCACTTCTTATCAATAATACCCGATTAACCATCCGAATCCTCCCTCAACCACTCTCTCAAAATTTCTTTCAGATCATCCCAGCGCAGCTTTTCGCTCATATCACGAACCGTATCACATCGTTCGATCTCTTCTTCACTCAGATCATATCCATCGAGTTCTTCCAGAACCTGCATAACATTATCATAATCCATTTGCTCCGCAAAGTTAAACAATGTCTCATAGGCATCCCTGCGCAAGCGGGGCGTCAATTCCGCCTTTCCCCGCTGCCGCTCGGTATCACCGTCTTTTTGCTTGATATCCTGCAGACGCGTATAGATGGAAAGAAAATGCTCCGTCTCCGCATCAATAAATTCCACATCCCCCGCATCGGCTGCGTGTTCCAGTTTTTCCGCAAGATCCGAAAGTTCTCCCGCACCAAGCAGTCTCGCGGAACTCTTGATGGTATGGACCTCCAGTCCATAACTCTTCCAGTCTTTTTCTTCGTATGCTTTACCTATATTCTCGGTGCGCGTCGGTATATCTCCCCGGAAGGAATTAAATACGACCCGATACGTTTCTCTGGATCCGCAATTGCTGATGCCTTTCGCAACATCCAAGCCGTAACTCTTCTCCTTGTCGAGATTATCCTCTTCCTTTTCCATCGTCTTCTGTTCCCCGATCTCACTGATCCGATCGAAGGGAAGATACATCAAAAGAACCTCTTCCAACCGCTTACTGTCCACGGGCTTCGTGATATAATCATCAAATCCCGCCTGAAGGAAGCGCTCTTTGGATCCGGAAATGGCATTTGCCGTCAATGCGATCACAGGCGTCTCCGCATTCATCGTCTCCGGATCCTCCTTCATTCTTTCCAACGTTTCAATGCCATCCATTTGTGGCATTCGATAATCCAAAAAGATCACATCATATTGTTTCTGTCTTGCTTTTTCCAGGCATTCCGCTCCACTGTCTGCCGTATCAATGGAAAGCTGTGTCCGCTTCAACAATTCCTTGATCACGAAATGATTGATCGGTGTATCATCGACTACCAGGATCGATGCATCCGGCGCCTGGAAGATCTCATGATATTTTTCCTGCTTCGCGTAATTCTTTTTGATCTTTTTACGATAATCTCCGATGCCTACACGACTCACGATACGCTGCGGCATTTCCAATATAAACGTGGATCCTTCGCCGTACGCGCTTTCCACTTGGATCGTACCGCCCATATAGTCGATGAGGTTTTTCACAATGGCAAGTCCCAGACCGTTTCCTTCCACGGTTTTGTTTTTATCCAGATCCAGTCTCTGGAATTTATGGAACAATTTATCTTTATCCTCGGGACGGATACCGATCCCCGTATCCTTTACGGTAAAAACAAGGATTTCTTCATCCGTTCCTCTCGTGCGACCCTCTAAGCGCATGCTGACCGAACCTTTATTGGTATACTTGATCGCATTGTTCAATACATTGATCATGATCTGGCGAATGCGCATCTCATCTCCGTAAAGCTTTTCCGGAAGATTGGAATCCACATTGACCAATAAACGCAGATCTTTATTTGTTGCCTTTACCTCGACCATGTCCACCACATCACCGATCACCGTGGCAAGTTCATATTCACCTTCCACGATATCGATGCTGCCGGCCTCGATCTTGGTAAAATCCAGGATATCATTGATCAGCGACAAAAGCGATCTTCCCGCTCCCTCGATCGTTCTCGCATAGCCGACAATGCGCTCATCATCACATTCTCTGAGGATCATTTCATCCATACCCAAAACGGCATTGATCGGGGTCCGGATCTCATGTGACATATTCGCCAAAAATCCGCTCATGGCTTCATTGGCTGCCAGTGCGCGCTGCTCTTCCTGTCTTGCAAGCTGTGTACCTTTTAAGATCGCAATAAACTCACGCTGTGAGATCGGGTTGGAAAAATAGAATCCCTGCAGATAATCTACGCCGAAGCCAATCGCATAATCGACCTGCTGCTTTGTCTCAACGCCGGCAACCTGGATCTTTTTCCCAAGGTGGCGGAACATGTTGATACTGCTTTCAAATATGATCCCGCCGACTTCCTCTTCTTCCGCATCCCATAGCATACTCCGATCGATCTTAATGGAATCCACGTCCAAAGAGAATACGGAATGAGCATTGGAATAGCCGATGCCATAATCATCCACCGAAAATCTGCAGCCGAAATCACGCAGTTTTTTGATAAACGCTTTCAATCCCAGGAAATTGGCCGTTGTCGCAGTCTCCGAAATCTCAAAATCGATCTTGGAGGGATCTACGTCAAATTTGGAGATCACTCCGATCAGACGATCCGCATAGTTTTCCTGCAGGCACTGTACCACGGAAAGATTGATATTAATGGTACTTACGCCCATCTCCATCGGAATACCGCTGCTTAAGAACCGACATACTTCCTCGATCACGAAATCCGTGATATCAAAGATCAAGCCGTTCCGTTCCGCAATCGGCAAAATCTCATCCGGATATACATCCCCGATCTCGGAAGAATGCAAGCGGATCAAAGCCTCCGCTGCACACACGGACATATTTCCGGCATCATAGATCGGTTGATAATACACTTCGTAATTGTTATTCTTGATCCCTTCCAAAAGAACCTTGTCCAAGCGGCCCATACGTAACAGGAAGTTCAGATCCTGTCCGCAGATCACCTCTTTCGGACGTTTCGCAAGAAACGCCCCGGGTGAACTGATCACCGCAAGGATTTCTTCCGTCGTTTTAAATTCCTTCGGAAGTTCCGCGTACAAAACCGCAGTCGCAAAGACCGTATTCCGTCCCTGGAACGTCCAGGGCTCATTAAAACGCTTGTTGATCTGCTTTGCAAGATCCAAGTGACCTTTGCCTTTTTTTATTTCCTGAAGCACCACAAAGATACCCGGATTCAGATAATAAATCTGGTAGGTAGGGACAAGTGTCCTTAAATACGCGGTCGTCATCCCCGTCAGTTCCATGATATTCAATGGGTCATTGACAATAATGGGATTTGACACATCCACACCCTTAATACAGATCATGGAGTATTCCAGCCTTGCGGAAATGATGGAATTCAGATCCTCCATAAGAGCGACCTGATTGTAGATCCCGCCGTTTTTTATATCGCGTCGTTCATCTTCATTCTCCACCGTGATCATAAGTACGAGCATGGCCATCGACTCAAAGAAGAGTTCCACCTGCAGATCGATATATACCATCTGCAATACCGTACCGCTGATCAGCAAAAAGATAAGCAAAGCCAGCGCTCTTCTTTTTTTCATATTGATCGATTGCCATATGAAGAGCAGCAAAACAAACGCAACGATCAGATAGATCGCAGCGATCACATAAACGACATATTCCGCCCAGTTTCTGTGGAATGTAAAGGATTCGTCGAAATAGTATACCCATTCGGTGAGAGGATTGGTCAGAGCAAGAAGTGCCGAAATTATCATGGGCGCAAAATAGAATTTCTCCCACGCGCCGCGGAGATAATGCACCGCACCTGTCACATATGCGACATATAAAAAGAACATGGGTGCGAGCACAAAATGAAACACAAAATAAATATAGATAAATATCGCATAAACATACCGCGCAGTTTGCGAAGTATCCAAATACGGAAGTGCAAGGGAATACATCACATCACAGAAAGCCGTGACCAGGATGTTGATCAAGATTGCCATAAACAGGTGGCTTTGCAGTTTTTTCCCCTTTATATGAATAGCGGTCATGTAAAGCAGCGTAAGACAAACAAAGAATGCTGCCGTTTGAAAACCGACTCTCGCAATTTGTGTCACATAAAGATTAACGATCATAGTACCCCTCCCCTGCAGAGAACAATACATATCCGGAATGTATGCCTCTTTAAGATGCTATGCTTGTGCGACAATAAAAAGACCACACAGACATACACAGCCGTCTGTGTGGTCTACCTATATTATATTACTCTTCCGAATCATCGGCAACATCAATGATGTCAGCCGTTGCTTCTTCGATCGCCTCATCTACGGGATCTATAAATTCAAGGGGCTCTGCGCCATCCTCAAGGATCTCATCATCGACAGAAATGGTATTGGCCAACTTTGCGTCGGAATCGAGGATCACGTCACGATAGCGCTTCATTCCCGTACCTGCGGGAATCAGCTTACCGATAATTACGTTTTCCTTCAAACCGATCAACGGATCGATCTTACCCTTGATCGCCGCTTCCGTAAGAACCTTTGTGGTCTCCTGGAAGGATGCGGCAGAAAGGAAGGAATTCGTTGCAAGTGCAGCCTTTGTGATAGGATTTAATACCTGCGTACCTTTCGCGGGCGTCTTACCTTCTTTTACCAGCTGCTCATTCATTTCTTCAAAGTCGAGCACATCTATCATGGATCCGGGCAAGCAATCGCTGTCGCCTGCCTCCTCAACGCGGATCTTTTTGAGCATCTGTCGCACGATGACTTCGATATGCTTATCCGCAATATCTACACCCTGCAGACGATATACTCTCTGAACCTCGCGGAGCATATAATCCTGTACAGCACGAAGACCTTTGATACGAAGCAGATCATGAGGATTTACACTACCCTCGGTCAACTCATCGCCGGCTTCCAAAACGCTTCCGTCAAGCACCTTGATACGGGAACCGTAAGGGATCAGATACGGCTTGCTTACTTCGCCGGTCTCCTCATTTGTAATGAAGATCTCGCGCTTCTTCTTGGTATCCTTGATCTCAACACGACCGCCGGTCTCAGCAATGATCGCAAGACCCTTCGGCTTACGAGCCTCAAACAACTCATCTACACGAGGAAGACCCTGGGTGATATCATCACCGGCCACACCACCGGTATGGAAGGTTCTCATGGTAAGCTGTGTACCGGGCTCACCGATCGACTGTGCAGCAATGATACCTACTGCCTCACCGACCTGCACTGCCTCACCTGTAGCCATGTTTGCTCCGTAACACTTAGCGCAGATACCGTTCTTGCAACGGCAGCTCAAGATCGTACGGATCTTTACTTTATCAACCGGATTGCCGTTTTCGTCAACACCGACGCTTAAAATCTTTTCTGCACGTCTGGGTGTGATCATATGATTCTTCTTAACGATCACGTCGCCCTTGTTATCTACGATCGTCTCGCAGGAATATCTTCCGGTGATACGATCCTTTAAGCTCTCGATCGTTTCTTTTCCGTCTACGAACGCCTTTACGGTCATTCCCGGAATATCCTCAACTCCTTCGGAGCAATCAGGCTCACGAATGACAAGTTCCTGAGAAACGTCCACCATACGTCTGGTCAGATAACCGGAATCGGCGGTACGAAGCGCGGTATCGGACAAACCTTTACGCGCACCGTGTGCGGACATAAAGTACTCCAACACGTCCAGACCTTCACGGAAGTTACTCTTGATCGGCAACTCAATGGTACGGCCTGTTGTATCGGCCATCAAACCACGCATACCTGCAAGCTGCTTGATCTGCTGATTGGAACCACGGGCACCGGAATCAGCCATCATATAAATATTGTTATACTTATCCAAACCTGCAAGCAGATCTTCGGTCAATTCACGGTCTGTTTCATTCCATGTTTCGACTACAGCTCTGTAACGCTCTTCCTCCGTGATCAAACCACGATTGTAATTCGTTGTGATCACATCTACGGTCTGCTGTGCCTGCTCAAGTCTTTCCTGCTTATCGCTCGGCACGGTCATATCGGAAATGGAAACCGTCATGGCTGCCTTTGTGGAATACTTATAACCGATCGCCTTGATATCATCCAATACTTCGGCCGTTCTGGTAGCGCCGTGTGTATTGATGACCTTTTCCAAAATCTTCTTTAAGCCCTTCTTTGCAACATGGAAGTCAACTTCCGGATTCAAGAAGTTTGCCGGATCTTCACGATCCACAAATCCAAGATCCTGCGGAATGATCTCGTTGAAGATAAATCTTCCGAGTGTGGATTCAACCACACCGGATACTTCCTCACCTTCCGCATTTGTCTTTGTCACACGAACCTTGATCCGACTGTGTAATGACAAAGCCTGATTCTCATAAGCAAGGATCGCTTCATTTACACTCTTAAATGCCTTACCTTCACCAAGCGCACCTTCACGCTCCTGCGTCAGATAGTAAATACCGAGCACCATATCCTGAGAAGGAACGGCCACCGGACCACCGTCGGACGGCTTTAAGAGGTTATTGGGAGAAAGCATTAAGAATCTGCACTCCGCCTGCGCCTCTACCGTCAAAGGAAGATGTACAGCCATCTGGTCACCGTCGAAATCGGCGTTGAATGCGGTACATACCAACGGATGCAGCTTAATTGCCTTACCTTCTACCAAAATCGGCTCAAATGCCTGAATACCAAGTCTGTGAAGTGTAGGAGCACGGTTTAACATAACCGGATGCTCTGCGATCACTTCTTCGAGCACATCCCAAACCTGAGGATCCAGCTTCTCAACCAGTTTCTTTGCATTACGCACATTCTGGGAGATGCCGCGTCCAACCAGCTCTTTCATAACAAACGGCTTGAACAGCTCGATCGCCATTTCCTTGGGAAGTCCGCACTGATAAATCTTTAATTCGGGACCTACCACGATTACGGAACGTCCGGAATAGTCCACACGCTTACCCAAAAGGTTCTGACGGAAACGCCCGCTCTTACCCTTTAACATATCGGACAAACTCTTTAATGCTCTGTTACCGGGGCCCGTTACCGGACGACCGCGACGACCGTTATCGATCAGGGAATCCACAGATTCCTGAAGCATACGCTTCTCGTTTCTGACGATGATATCCGGAGCACCGAGCTCGATCAGTCTTTTCAGACGATTGTTTCTGTTGATGATCCGACGATACAGATCGTTCAGATCACTTGTTGCAAAACGACCACCATCAAGCTGTACCATGGGACGCAGATCCGGCGGAATGACCGGCAGCGCATCCATGATCATCCATTCGGGCTTGTTATCGCTCAAACGGAATGCTTCGATAACTTCCAAACGCTTAATGGCTTTCAGACGCTTCTGTCCGGAAGATGTCTCCACTTCTTCTTTCAAAGCTCTGCTCTCTTCTTCCAGATCGATGCTCTGCAATAATTCTTTGACTGCTTCCGCACCCATAGCCGCGCGGAACTTTACGCCTTCTTTTGCCAGCTCGGCATACCTGTTCTCATCTATGACGTCTTTGTATGCTAATCCTGAATTACCGGGATCCAGTACAATATAGTTCGCAAAGTAGAGTACCTTCTCCAACTGCTTCGGGGAGATGCCCAGGATTGTTCCCATACGGCTCGGCGTACCCTTGAAGTACCAAATATGAGAAACAGGTGCAGCCAACTCAATGTGACCCATACGCTCACGACGAACGCTTGCCTTTGTGACTTCAACGCCACACTTATCGCAGACCACGCCTTTGTAACGGATCTTCTTATACTTTCCGCAATGGCACTCCCAGTCTTTCGAAGGTCCGAAAATGCGCTCGCAATACAGACCATCCGTTTCCGGTCTCAAGGTTCTGTAATTGATGGTTTCCGGTTTGGTAACCTCACCGTGAGACCATTCTCTGATCTTTTCGGGTGAAGCTAAGCCAATCTTGATCGACTCAAATGTCATCGGTTGAAATACTTCTTTATTTTCAGGCATTTCTAATATCCTCCTTAATCCTCATCGACGGAATCATCGGACTCCTCGATCGTTACAAGTTCTCCTTCTTCATCAAACTCCTGTGTCTGATAACCACTTGCACTGTAGGATTCATTACTGTAGCTTCTGGATTCCTTCTCGGATTCGATGCGGAAATCACTTCCCTGTGTATCATCGAAGGTCTCCTTCATTTCCACTTCTTCATTATTCTCGTTTAATACTTTAACATCCAGACCTAAGGACTGAAGTTCTTTGAGCATAACCTTGAAGGACTCCGGAATACCGGGTTCAGGGATATTATCACCCTTGATGATCGCTTCGTATGTCTTCACACGTCCGACAACATCATCCGACTTGATCGTCAGGATCTCCTGCAAAGTGTAGGCCGCACCGTATGCTTCCAGTGCCCAAACCTCCATCTCACCGAAACGCTGACCACCGAACTGCGCCTTACCACCCAAAGGCTGCTGGGTAACCAGCGAGTAAGGACCCGTGGAACGTGCATGGATCTTATCATCAACCAAATGGTGAAGTTTCAGATAATGCATATGACCGATGGTAACCGGTGAATCGAAGAACTCTCCGGTACGACCGTCACGCAATCTTACCTTACCGTCCTTGGAAATCGGAACACCCTTCCAGAGTGCTCTGTGATCTCTGTTCTCGGAAAGATACTCCATTACCTCCGGCAATAATTCTGCCTTATGCTTCTTTTCAAACTCTTCCCAAGAGAGATTTACGTAATCGTTTGCCAGATCCAGGGTATCGGTAATATCTGCCTCCTTGGCACCGTCAAATACCGGTGTGGCCACATTGAAGCCAAGTGCCTTTGCAGCCAACGACAAGTGAATCTCAAGCACCTGACCGATGTTCATACGGCTCGGCACACCCAAAGGATTCAATACGATATCCAGCGGACGACCATTGGGCAGATACGGCATATCCTCAACGGGGAGTACGCGGGAAACGACACCCTTGTTACCGTGACGACCGGCCATCTTATCGCCGACACCGATCTTACGCTTCTGCGCAATGTAAATGCGAACGGACTTGTTGGTTCCCGGAGGAAGCTCATCGCCGTTCTCGCGGCTGAACACCTTCGCATCCACAACAATACCGTAAGCACCGTGCGGAACACGTAAGGAAGTATCACGTACCTCTCTGGCCTTATCACCAAAGATGGCGCGAAGCAGTCTCTCTTCTGCGGTCATCTCGGTCTCACCCTTCGGTGTTACCTTTCCGACCAGAATATCACCGGCGCGAACCTCTGCACCGATACGGATGATACCTTCCTCATCCAGATCGCGAAGTGCATCCTCACCGACACCGGGTACATCACGTGTGATCTCCTCGTCGCCAAGTTTGGTATTGCGGCTCTCTGCCTCGTATTCTTCAATATGGATCGAGGTATACACATCATCTCTTACCAGTTTTTCGGATAAAAGAACGGCATCCTCGTAGTTATAACCTTCCCAGGTCATGAAACCGATCAACGGGTTCTTACCTAAGGCCAGCTCACCGTTTGCGGTAGAAGGACCGTCGGCAATTACCTCGCCTTCCTCCACATGATCGCCCTTGAAGACGATCGGACGCTGGTTGTAGCAGTTACTCTGGTTACTGCGGGAGAACTTGGTCAGATGATATTCCATCTTTTCTCCGTCATCCGCAGTGATATGGATCTCGTTGGACGCAACGTAAGTTACCTCACCGGCCTTCTTTGCAACCACGCAGACACCGGAGTCAACGGCTGCCTTTGTCTCGATACCGGTTCCCACAACAGGAGCTTCCGTGAAAAGAAGCGGCACTGCCTGACGCTGCATGTTGGAACCCATCAGGGCACGGTTTGCATCGTCGTTCTGCAAGAACGGGATCAACGCGGTAGCCACGGAGAAGATCATCTTCGGGGATACGTCGATATAATCGAACATCGCCTTCGGATACTCCTGTGTCTCCTCACGGTAACGACCGGAAACCATGTTACGTTTAAAATGTCCTTCTTTGTCCAGGGGCTCGGAAGCCTGTGCTACATGGTAGTTATCTTCCTCATCCGCTGTCATGTATACAACTTCATCGGTAACAACCGGGTCGGCCGGATCGGACTTGTCAAGTTTTAAGTAAGGTGCCTCAACAAAACCGTACTCATTGATACGAGCATAGGAAGCGAGGGAGTTGATCAAACCGATGTTCGGTCCCTCAGGGGTCTCGATCGGGCACATACGTCCGTAATGGGAATAGTGCACGTCGCGGACCTCGAATCCGGCACGGTCTCTGGAAAGACCACCGGGACCAAGTGCGGACAAACGTCTCTTATGTGTCAGCTCACCAAGCGGATTGTTCTGATCCATGAACTGAGACAACTGGGAAGATCCGAAGAACTCCTTGACTGCCGCCTGAACGGGCTTGATATTGATCAAGGCCTGCGGGCTGACCTCTTCCGCATCGTGCGTGGACATACGCTCACGAACCACTCTCTCAAGTCTCGTAAGACCAACGCGATACTGGTTCTGTAACAGCTCGCCGACCGCACGGATACGACGGTTACCCAAATGGTCGATATCGTCATCCTTGCCGATACCGTACTCAAGTGCAATGTTATAGTTAACGGAAGCAAAAATGTCTTCCTTCGTGATATGCTTCGGGATCAGGTCCGCAATATTGGCACGGATCGCATCCGCAAGCTCTTCCGGCTTATCCTGATTCTCTTCCAGGATTCCTGCGAGCACAGGGAAATAAACCAGTTCCGTAACACCCAATTCTCTGGGCTCACAATCTACAAAGCTGGTAATATCCACCATCATATTGGAAAGAACCTTAACGATCTTTTCCTCGGTCTGGATCAAAACATGCGTTACAGCAGCATTCTGGATCTGATCTGCGAGTTCTGCGGTCACTACGGTACCTGCCGTAGCAAGGATCTCACCGGTATACGGATCCGTAACATCCTCAGCCAACGGGAAATTGCGGATACGGTTACGAAGCATTAACTTCTTATTGAATTTATAACGACCTACTTTTGCCAGGTCATATCTTCTGGGGTCAAAGAACATTCCGTTGATCAAATTCTCCGCACTGTCTACTGACGGCGGCTCACCCGGACGGATCTTCTTATACAGTTCCAACACACCGGCCTTATAGCTTCCGCTGGGCTCCGCATCGCTAATGGACGGATCTTTTGCGAGAGAAGCCTCAATCTTCGGCTCGTCACCGAACATCTCCTTTATCTCCTCGCTGGTGCCGAGTCCGAGCGCGCGCAATAATACCGTGATCGGAATCTTTCTGGTCCTGTCAACACGAACAAAGAATACGTCATTGGAATCCGTCTCATACTCCAACCATGCACCACGGTTGGGGATAACGGTGCAAGAATACAGTTCTTTACCGATCTTGTCACGGCCGATACCATAATAGATACCGGGAGAACGAACCAACTGGCTAACGATTACACGTTCTGCACCATTGATCACAAAGGTACCTGTCTCCGTCATAAGCGGAAGGTCGCCCATAAAGATCTCCTGCTCGTTGATCTCGTCTTTTTCTTTGTTGTAAAGACGTACCCTTACCTTTAAGGGAGCAGAATAGGTGGCATCGCGTTCCTTACACTTCTCAATAGAATACTTGATCTCGTCCGTACACAACTTAAAGCCGACAAACTCCAAGCCCAAATGGCCGTTGTAGTCGTTGATCGGGGAAATATCATTCAATACTTCCTGCAATCCTTCTTCCAGAAACCAGTTGTAGGAATTCTTCTGCACCTCGATCAGGTTGGGCATTTCGAGAACTTCCTGCTGTCTCTGATACGTCATACGTACACTCTTACCATTTGTAATGGGACGTATTCTGTTTTTTTCCATTGACTTTTCACCCCGTTCTTTCATTTTGCGCACTACATCTGCGACACCCTTGTCGTCAAACCACTTTATCTAGCGTTAATGCCCCAAAATCCTTATGTTTTCGGCATTTGGCACGCACACAAAAAAGCGGCTGAGCCTAGGTTACCACAATAGTGCAGTATCCATTCTACTACAACCGCTTTTTAAAGTCAATTACTATTTTTTACTTTCTTCGGGAAGGATTACTTCAATGTAACCTTAGCACCCTCAGCCTCAAGCTTAGCCTTGATGTCGTTAGCCTCGTCCTTGGAAGCACCTTCCTTAACTACCTTAGGAGCGTTATCAACTAAGTCCTTAGCTTCCTTTAAGCCAAGACCGGTTGCTTCACGAACAACCTTGATAACCTTAACCTTGTTCTCACCAACTTCGGTAAGCTCAACGTCGAAGGAATCCTTCTCTTCCTCAGCTGCGCCTGCTGCGCCGCCTGCTGCTGCAACTACAACGCCTGCTGCTGCAGATACGCCGTACTTCTCCTCAGCCTGCTTTACTAAATCATTTAACTCTAAAACTGTTAACTCATCAACAGCTGCAAGAATCTCATCGATAGATAACTTTGCCATTTTTATTTCCTCCATTAAAAATTATAAATACTGTTTCCTGCTTATTCTGCAGGGGTTTCTGTTGTTTCTGCCACAGGAGCTTCCTCTGCGGGAGCCTCTGCTGCGGGTGCCTCTGCAGGAGCTTCCTCTGCGGGTGCTTCTGCTGCAGGTGCCTCTGCTGCCTCACCGGCGCCACCTTTTTCTGCCAACTGGTTCATGACACGAGCAAAATTGGTGATCGGAGACTGCAAGGAGCCGAGCAACTTGGAAAGAAGCTCTTCTCTGCTGGGAATAGAAGCGATCTGGCCGATTCCCTTTGCATCATACACGATGCCCTCAACAACACCACCCTTGATCTCCAAAGCCTCGAAGTTCTTCGCGAACTTACCGAGTACTCTGGCAGGTGCCGTTGCATCATCCTTACCGATTGCGATCGCGCTCGGACCTTCCAAAAGATCATCAAGCTGAGCGAAGTCGGTACCTTCGAACGCACGCTTGATCAGAGTGTTCTTGTATACCTTGTATACAACACCGGCCTCACGCATTGCTTTACGAAGTTCGGTATCCTGACCAACATTCAGTCCGCGGTAATCTACCAATACAACAGACTGTGCACCGTCAAGGTGTGCGGAAATCTCTTCCACGATCGGCTGCTTTTCTTCAACCTTTGCCATTTTCTTTACCTCCTTATAGATTCGTTTGCCGATGCAAGGAGCATAAAATAAGAAATGCCCTCCGAAAACGGAAGGCATACAATATCCTTGTACTCATTCTTCCTAGGCAGGCGCTTCACATTCGTTCGGCTTTACTTCCTCCGGAAACCTGCTGTCTTCGGCAAGGTCATAACGACCTTTTCTAAGTTACCACAGGTATAAATGAGTTGTCAATATGAATTTTTCAATAATTATGCTTATTTCCCCATCTATTGTGTTGTCGCTGCTGCGTCTCCCGTTACATTCGGATCAGCCGCAGGCGCCGTCGCATTCGGGTCCGGCGCGGGTGCCGCCACATTCGGGTCCGGCGCGGGTGCCGCCACATTCGGATCTGCTAAAGGTACCGCGTTCGGATCAGTCACAGCATTCGGGTCCGTATCCCTTACGGGAGGTGCGGGAACACGCGCCACCGCGCCATAGTTAATAGCAGGTCCCGCATACGGCACATTGGTCACTTTTCCGTCCGCTTCGATGGTTACGGTCGGAGAAATGCACTGCATATACTGCATGATCCGCTGCTTTTCGGACTCCTCCGGAATGTCCGTTCGGCAATCGTGCTGTTTGGCCGCAATAAAATACGGAACAACACTGTGATCCGGCCGGATCTTTACTTCCAATAGACACGAATCCAAGGTCTTTGAATTGAACCAATAATTTCCGAGACTGTAGAAGACAAACACACCGTCGCGACACTCGATCGGCTGCAGACAATGCGGATGATCGCCGACGATCAGATCCGCCCCCGCCGCAAGCATTTCCGGCGTCTGTGATTCCTGCGCCCAGTGAAGTTTGTCCGTATTCTCCGTCCCCCAGTGAATGTAGACGATCACGACATCAGCCTTTTTATCCGCTTCCGCGATCCGTTCTTTCAAGACGGCAAACTCTGTATCCGTATAACAGCGAAACGCTCCCGGGCTCGTTTCGGTCGCCCCTTTCGTTTCCGGATTTCCGGTACGCTCCACCTGGGTTGCCGAAATATATGCAAGCACATGACCACCCATTTCAAAATAATGTGTTTCGGACGCCTCTGCCAGATTCCGCCCCGCTCCCACATAAGGAACCCCGGCGTTTTCCAGTGTCGTCAGGGTATCCAAGAGTGCTGTTTCGCCATAATCATATACATGATTGTTTGCCAGCGAAACGATATCCACACCCATATCCTTCAAGATTTCCACATTTGACGGTTTGCTGCGGAAAGTATAGGTCTTTCCGGCAAGCGGTGCGCCCCCGGACGAATACGGAAACTCATTGTTCACCATGCAGATATCCGCATCTCGCATTTTGGAAAGAAGCTGCGCATCGATACAATGATCGATATCGCTGCCGTTGCTGCGAAAACTGCCCATAATGGAATAACTGTCTTCAAAGCTGATATCTCCGGCAAATACAAGTGTCAGCTCCTCCGGCTCCTCCTGCTCGTTTTCTTCTATCGTCAACGTATCTTCGATGCTTTCCTCTTCGGTTGTGACCACCGTCTCTTCGACCGGTTCCTTTTCCTCTTCCTTTGCAGTCTCCGTCACCAAGGCAGATTCCTCAACCTCCAAGGTGCTCTCTTCCTGCGTTCTTTTTTCGGATGCTTTCTTCGACAATTCCAGCACCGCAAAAACGACCAGCGAGATCACAGCAAGGCTCAGCACAAAAGACACGAAAAAAAGGCGTCGTTTTGCCCGCGCCTTTTTTGAATCCTTCTTCGGTTTTTTTGTATTCTTATCGTCCATAGGAGGATTATACCACAGATCCCCCTTTTCTTCCACCCGCACCGTCTATGAAGCAGCCACGGTTTCTTTGTCCCGGTCGTTCTTTTCGCAAGGAACGAGCGCATCGGCAGGCGCCTCATAAGAAAAGGTCTCGTATACCATGTAGATCAGCACGCCCAGCATGAACAAAGAAAGTACGTAGTAGGGCAGGATCTTCGGCTGATCGAAATTGTAATAATAGCTGTAGCAAACATAGGTACAGAGGATCTGCACCATCGGTACCCAGAAGCGCTTCCACTTAAAAAGAACGAGCAGCATCCCGATCGCTTCCGCAACATACCCGTAACGTTCATGCATCTCCGGCATGAAATAAAGCACTAAAAGCATCGACGTATAAGAGATCAGCAGAATGAATTCCGGAGTCAGCTTTGTCTTCATGCATTTTTGCACGATCGCCACCATAAAGACAAGGAGCACCGCGATGGCAAAGAACTGTCCCGCCGTCGTGTAAATGTCGATATTATAGGTTTCGCCGATGATATAGTAGATATTCGGGAACTTCAGCGAAAGACGCATGCTGTACTCCTCCTTTTGGAAGGAATAGATGCCCAAAAGTTCCGACAACGGTCTCCCCGCGATCCACACCGGAATGATGGAAAGGATATAGATCAGGGGTACATACAAAAGATGCTGCGTCTTGATCCTTTTATACAGCCACAGAAGGATCACGACCGGAAAAATAAAGACGGTCTGCAGCTTGAACGCAAAGGCGATCCCCAAGGCAATGCACGAAAGCCTCGAACGATCCATCATGACGAACAGCAAAGAGATCAAAATAAAGCTCGCATAGATCCCGTCGCACTGTCCCCACATGGAACTGTCGGAGATCACGGTCGGCGCAAGCCAAAGCACGGAAAAAGCAAGCGTCGTTAAAAACTCGCTCTTTTTGGAAACATAAACGATCGCGGCACCTGCCACGGCAAGCAGAAAGTCAAAACAGATGTTGACCATCTTCATGACCAGGATGCCTTTGGCTCCGAACTGCGCCGGAACGAACAACAGATACATATACATCGGGGCATAATCGTAAAAGTCATCCGCCAGAGCACGGAATCCATCTTCGGAAAGGCGCCGGATCCACTCCTCAAAGAAGAGCGTCCACTCACGTGATACATACCAGATCACCTGTTTACGAACAAATATACCAAGGACAAACACCAATGCAGCTGCAATGATGTACATCACCCTTGTATTCTTTCCGACAATACGCATCTCACCGTTCGGCATTTTCCGTCTCCCTTTTCCCTCATTTTTCCGGATGTAAGCTTATCCGTTCTCTATTTTCCCACAATCATCTCCAAAACGCAAGAATTGCGGTTCTTTCGAACCGCAATCCATACATTCTGATTTTTTTAAATTAGAACTTTGCAGTGCTGACCTTTACGCCGGGGCCCATGGTAGGAGCAACGGAAATGCTCTTTAAGTACTGACCCTTTAAGCTGCTCGGTTTTGCCTTTACGATGGCATCCATCAAAGCATCAAAGTTCTGCTGCAGCTGCTCCTCGGTAAAGGAAGCCTTTCCGATCGGAACATGAACGATATTTGCCTTATCAAGTCTGTACTCGATCTTACCTGCCTTAATATCGTTTACTGCCTTTGTAACATCCATGGTAACGGTACCGGCCTTCGGATTCGGCATTAAGCCCTTCGGTCCCAAAACCTTACCAAGACGTCCTACAACACCCATCATATCGGGAGTTGCTACTACAACGTCGAAATCCAACCATCCATCGTTCTGGATCTTCGGGATCAGTTCCTCGCCGCCAACATAATCAGCGCCTGCTGCCTGAGCCTCGGATTCCTTCTCGCCCTTTGCAAATACCAAAACGCGAACTGTCTTACCGGTACCATTCGGTAATACAACGGCGCCACGGATCTGTTGATCTGCATGACGGCCATCGCAGCCTGTTCTGATATGTGCTTCAATTGTCTCATCAAATTTAGCGACAGCTGCCTTCTTTGCCAAAGCAATTGCCTCAGCCGGCTCATACTGTGTAGCACGATCGATCGCGCCTGCTGCCTCTCTGTATTTCTTACCGTGTTTCATGTTTATTTACCTCCTAGTGGTCTTATCGGAATTCGTCCTCGGGACTCCTCCCACTCTTGTTGATTACTCCTCTACTGTTACACCCATACTGCGTGCAGTACCTGCGATCATGCTCATAGCAGCTTCCAAGCTTCCTGCGTTCAAGTCAGGCATCTTGGTCTCGGCGATTTTCTGAAGATCAGCCTTGGAAAGCTTTGCAACCTTTGTCTTGTTCGGAACACCGGAACCGGACTGGATCTTGCATGCCTTCTTGATCAATAAAGCTGCCGGAGGAGTTTTGGTAATAAAACTGAAACTTCTGTCAGCATAAACTGTGATAACAACCGGGATGATCATGTCACCCTGATCGGCTGTCTGTGCGTTGAATGCCTTTGTGAATTCAACGATGTTAACTCCGTGCTGACCTAATGCAGGTCCGACCGGGGGGGCCGGAGTTGCTTTTCCAGCAGGAATCTGTAACTTAATGTAGCCTTCTACTTTCTTTGCCATTGTGGCACCTCCTAAATAATAAAAATGTGGTACTGGCGGAAAGAAGTCTTCCTCCCACAGTTCTAACGGGCCTTAGCCCATAAAACCCTAATTTAATTTGCAGACCTCGGCAAAACTCAACTCTACCGGAGTCTCGCGTCCAAACATTTCCACGGTGATACGAACCGTCTGCTTGTTGAAGTCCATTTTGCTGGCAACACCGACGGTATCCTTCCACGCACCGGAAATTACCTTGATGGTATCGCCTTCCGCAAAGTCAACGGAAACATTCTCCACCTTGATACCAAGGGGCTTCATCTCGTTTTCCGTAAGCGGGATCGGCGAACTTCCGGGGCCGACGAAACCGGTCACACCTCTGGTGTTTCTTACAACGTACCAGGTGTCGTCATTCATGATCATATTGACCAGAACATATCCGGGGAAAAGCTTACGCTCCACAACGCGTGTCTTGTCGTTCTTTGTCTCGACAACGCTCTCCATCGGTACACGTACTTCCAGAATTTCATCTTCCAGATGACGGTTCTCAATGGTCTTTTCGATGTTTACCTTTACTTTATTCTCATATCCGGAATAGGTATGAACCACATACCACTTTGCTTCTGTTTCTGTAGCTGTTTCTGCCATAGTATACCTCACGCATCCATTACTGTGTTATGAAATTGACGCCGTACTGAACAGCAGTGTCAATCAGTGCAATAATAATACCTAAAATGATAGTAATTACGGTGACAACAACCGTCTGCTTGGCCGTTGATGTCTTATCCGGCCATATACACTTATGAAATTCTGCTTTTAAACCGGACCAGAAAGATTTGATCTTTTCCATTACTCATTCACCTCACTGCCAAATTACTTTGTTTCTTTATGTAATGTGTGAGACTTGCAGAACTTACAATACTTCTTTGTTTCCATTCTGTCCGGATGAGTCTTCTTATCCTTTGTCAGATTATAATTACGATTCTTGCATTCTGTACATGCTAAGGTAATCTTTGTACGCATTCTTTTCCACCTCCGATTAAACCTGAAATATTGCGCATAAAAAAAAGAGTCTCGCGCTCTCCGACTGTCACTATAACATATCGGAGCAAAGCTCGTCAACTCTTTTTTAGCAATAATTGTTAAACAACATGCCGCTGTAATTGCTCGTTACATAAGGCGATGCAAAGTTCTTTCCGGGATTCTTGTATTCCACCACTTTCTTATCCACATAATCCATGGGATTTAAAGCAACCTGCCCGGCTTTTCTGGAAAGAGCCTTGGTGAAGTCTTTGAACTTCTCGATACCGACACCGATCGATCCGTCATTCACGGACTGCTGCAAGGCGTTCTCATCAATATCGAGCGTACCGTCTTCCGCGATATTAAGTCCCACCTCCGAAAGCGGCTGCGCATAATCACCGGCAATGCTCCACATTTCACGCACCAGTTGATTGCTCTTGGGATACTTCTCGGCATATGCGATCGCAGAACCGAGGAACTCATTGTAACCGCCGGCGAGCTTCTTTAAGTTCGCCATGAGGTTCTCCGTATCCGCCTTAATACCGATGTTCGCCGTCACGCCCTCTTCGGGGCTGACCCCGTTTAAGGTGATCTCATACATCTTCTCTATCGTAAAGTTATTGGAGGTCGTAGAACGCTCCATTCCGTTTAATACAAATTCCGCATCGGAAGCGGCCCGTTCCACATGATCCATCGCAAAGTACGCAACAACGCCGGAACTCTTCGATGTCTGATCGTCCGAGATCATGAACTGATAGCCCCTCGCCGTGGATCCGTTTTTCGCCGATACCATCTGTAAGGTGCTCATACCGTTTTCTTCCGTCACTTCTGCCTTGATCCCCACATCCGCATGGTCGATCAGTCTCTTCAAACGATTCTGGACATCCACATTCGTATCGCCGTCCGCAATCTTAAACTGGAATTCGTAGCTAAGATCGTTCACCGTCAGATCGAAGGAATAGGTATCTCCGGGAAGTCCGATCGGTTCGGACGCAGGAACGGCTCTTCCCATATTCACCTGAGGACCGGCCAGCGCCTTTACCTCAATGGCAAGCTGCGGTGCATTCTTTGCCTGATCGGGCGTTCCGATGTATTTTGCCTCGGCAATCTCCTCGTTTGTGGAGAAGGCTTCCTTCATATTTAATACATCCGCCTCATCCTGACCGCCCAAAAGTGTGATGGTATTCTGAAGCTCGCGCGCAGACTCTTTCAGTCCGATCGCATACGCCCGCGAATCCTGAGAATTATTCAACAGATACAGAGGGGATTCTTTATTCAGCTTTACAATGGAATTGTATACCGAACGCAGCTCACTTTTCTTATGCGTATCCGCGGCCGTAGTGCCTTTCGGTGCATAAGCGGTGAGATAATGATTGTAGACGGTCAAAGCCGCTAAACTATTATTCGATGCCATGTCAGCCCCCTCCTTTCTTCCTTGAATAGATCCGATGCAAACATCCTTATTCGCACCCGGGCATACCATGCATATTAGATTTGGTACAGTAGCTGTGAAAAGAACAGGCACATCCATGTCGGAAACGGATCCTTCCGTTTCACCTCAGCCCTTCGCATTCTTTAATCATTCTACTCCACCATTTGATAATATCTTAACTTAAATCTAACACATGTAAAGCAGGAAAACAAGGGGTTTTCAGACATTTTTACCGTTTCGTCACATTGTACAAAAACGCGCAGTTTGGCTGTTTTTTGATGTACAATATGTGGGGCTTTTTTCAACGAAGCCCCACAAACGTTTGGTAAATTTTCAGACAATTCAGATATGTTTATTGAAAAGTTCGACAATTTAATTTCCGAATTCTTCCACCAGGAAGTTGAAATCCAGCATGCGATCGTCCACATAGTACGTGGCATTGGGCTTTCCCATAATGAGTTCATGGTATTTTACGCCCCATTTCGCCATTTGTTCCTCAGTGACCGGCCTCCAGTCAATCCCCGTAACGTACCCGCGTGCTGTAAAAAGAACGATCTCATTGCCCCAGTCATATAACCGGTTGATCACACGGATCATCTTTTCGTTCGGATCTTCTTTATCATAGGAAAGATCTGCTCTTGCGATCGCGATCACGCCATCAATATCAAAGACAAAACGATTGCCGCCTGCCTTGATCTTCATCACTGTGGCCACGCGGTCAAAATCATGCTCTCTGTCCACATCATACATTTCGCTCATGACATATCCGCGGATCTTTTCTCCCGTCATGGAATCATGCTCCCAGATATTGCGCGGACGCAGCAGATCCGTATTGCCGTTCTGGTAATAGGTCTTGGGCAGTTCCTGCCTTGGCATGTTGTAAGCCTCCGGAATATCGGTAAGGATCGGCTTTGCATTGCCTTCTTCATCGAGATACCACATCTTATGCGGCACAACGGTGTTCTCCACCATACTGCGGACAGCATCCACACTCTCATCTTCCAGCATGATCTCGATCATTTTATCAATATCCGCGGGATTTCGGTAAGGATCGGTCGGGCGCAGCTGGACCACGATATCGGGTTCATATCCTTCTTTGTCCCGGAGCCACCCCAAGGCATGGCGGAACACATCGATATCAAGTGCCGTATCCGTCGCAAACTCAGCGGGACGCAAAAACGGCGTCTCCGCACCGTATTCACGTGCGATCGCGGCATATTCCTCACTGTCCGTCGTCACAAGAATGCGATTGATATATTTGCTCTCTTTTGCATGCTCGATCGAATATGCAATCATCGGCTTTCCATTGATCTTTCGGATATTTTTATTCTTTACGCTTTTTGAACCGCTTCTGGCGGGAATGATCGCAAGGATCTTCTTTTCTTCCATATCGAAAACCTTTCCGTTTCTTCTTATTAAATATGTATTATATGATCTGTTCTTTGGATACCTTGTATCCCACATGGCTATTTGCCAAAACAATGCCGCTTGCATTATACCGCATTTCCACGCGGATACAAAACCGGTGTCGCATTCCGCTACTGTCCCGCTTCGGCCCGCCACGTATCCAGCGCCGCACGCACCACCTTGTCCATGTCAAAATACTGATACATCCCCAAGCGTCCGCCAAAGATCACATCCCGATCTTCCTCGGCCAATGCCCGATACGCTTTGTAAAGTTCATTGTTCTTATCATTGTTCATGGGATAGTATGGCTCATCGCCCTTTTGCCAGGTAGCCGGATACTCTCTTGTCACATAGGTGCCTTCCCCGCCGCCGAAGGTAAAATGCTTATGCTCGATAATGCGGGTATAAGGAACTTCCCGCTCGGTATAATTGATCACCGCGTTCCCCTGGTAATTGTCTTCCTCCGGAAGGTATTCCGTTTCAAACCGAAGCGAACGATACTCCAACTCGCCCAGACGATAGTCATAAAATTCATCGATCATACCGGTATATACCAATTTGGCAAAAGTATCGCCCTGTGCATTCTTATAGCCGCCCTCCGCCAGAGGCTCGGCATATGCACGAAATTCCGTATCGCACAATACTTCAATGCCATCAAGCATCTTCGCTACCATTGCGGTATACCCTTCCTTCGGTATCCCCTGATGCGGATCCTTGAAATAATTATTGTCAAACACAAATCGGAGCGGCAAACGCTTTATGATAAAGGAAGGAAGTTCCGTACAGCTCTTCCCCCACTGCTTCTCGGTATAACCCTTGATGAGCTTTTCATACACATCGCGCCCCGCCAAAGAGATCGCCTGCTCCTCGAGATTCTTCGGCTCCGTGATCCCGGCTTCTGCGATCTGTTCCGCGATCTTTGCCTTCGCCTCAGCCGGCGTTTTGATATTCCACATCTTCGCAAAGGTATTCATATTAAAAGGAAGATTATAGAGTTCATCCTTATACCTGGCCACCGGCGAATTCACATAGTGGTTAAAGTCCGCAAACTTTGTGACATACTCCCACACTTCCTCATCCGAGGTGTGGAAGATATGCGCACCGTACTTATGCACAGCGATCCCGTGAGATTCTTCGGTATAGATATTCCCGGCGATATGATTCCTCTTCTCGATCACCAGACATTTCTTTCCGGCCTTCGTTGCTTCATGCGCAAACACCGCTCCGAACAACCCCGCGCCAACAATCAGATAATCATAATTCATACATAAATTCCTCCATTTTATCTGTACTTTTGCAAAACATCTTCATAAATATCGATCAACCGCTCATAGTTCTTTTCCCCCGTATGTTCCCCGGCTGAGAAAAGAACGTGTCCGACCATAGCCTCCGCATCTCCCTCATCATACAGTTTATCCATACGAAGCAGGCGATCGACCAGAGCCTTCTCATTTCCCGCAGGGAACGTAAATCCGTTCACACCGTCCTTCGTCAGCTCCTTCATGCTCCCGAGCGCCGATACGATCGCAGGCGTTCCCACCTTTTCGCTTTCCGCGATCACCATAGGATACCCCTCGTACCAAAGGCTCGGTACGACCAGGGCCCGCGCCCGTTTCATATAGGTCTGCACCGTCTCTTCGGAAACCTGCCCCATCAGACGGATCTCGGTAATACCGGCCACGGCAATCTTCTTTTCCAGATAACTTCGCAGGATACCGTCCCCGCAGATATAAAGCTTTGCGGCTTCTTTTCCCTGCGCCTCGCATACCTTCACATAGGAAAGCCATGCCGCGAGCAACACCCGGATCCCTTTTTCCTCACCGAGACGACCCGCGTATAAATAAAACCGTTCTTTTTCCGACAGGAGCGAAGCGATATCGCCCTTCGGATCGGGCGTTTCCGACTTTGCATCCGCAAGCGATACGTTCGCCTTCACGTAAACGTTTCCGGAAAAATCCGGAAATACGGATATGAACTTTTCCTTCATAAAATCCGTGAGACAGATGTAGGAAAGATTCTCATAGATGCCGGACTTGAGATGTGTGCGCATGTTTTTCACAAGGATCGAAGTCTCCGCCAAAGATCCGCGGTAGCAGCGGTGAAACAGAGCTTCCGACATTCCTTTTTGCATGCAGTCTTCGCACACGCCTTTCCCTTTGCGATAGCATGTACCGGCGGGACAAAGAAACCTGTAATTATGCAGGGTCTGTACGATGGGCACCTGCGCTTCGACCGCGGCATAATAAACCGCCGGCGTGATCAGATGGAGGGTATTGTGGACATGCACCAAATCGAAGTGCTCCTCCGTAAGAAGCTTTGATATATCCGCATAGGTTTCATTGTTAAACTCCGTGACACGCGGCAGATAAACCGCCTGCGGTCCGTAAAACTCCGAAAGGTCCTCGTTGTGCCTTGTGTAAAGCGCAACTTCATGACCGTGCGCCGTCAGCAAAGCAATGTCATTTGCGACCGCCGCATCTTCCCCGCCCGGGTGCTTATATTCATTGTGTACGATCAGAATTCGCATGTTTCTTCCTCAGTTTATCCCCATTTCACATTTCAAACAATGCCGTTTCGCTATACCTGTTTTGTTATATCCTTCCGGTTTCGGAAAAACCGGGATCAGGGCAAAACCGGATATCACCAACATCGGGATCACGCCTCGACCACAAAGATCTCATCCCATTCTTTGTACAAACGCTGTCTCGAGCAGCGATCCTTACAAAGCAGTGCCACACTGTATTTCCCCGGCTTCAAGAGCGCGCGCGGAAGACGCACATCGAATCCGGCCAGTTCCACATTGGTCTGTTCGGGCAGGATCTTTTTTACATCCGGCCGATACCGTTCAAAGACATCCGAACTGTAATAGTTGCCTTCTTCGTCCATCAGGATCAGGCTGCGTTCATAGCGGGAGTTATCCATGTTTAACACATAACTCCATCCTTCGATGAGATAGGCATCCTCTTCCTGATAGAGTTCCAGTCTGCGCTCCAAACGCAGGTGCTCCCAGCTTATGGTAAGCGCATTGTTATGCCACTCCTCCGGGATCGGACCGTGGAAATTCTTCAGCGTATTAAACCGCGTCCGGATCTCATGATCATACAGATAATTGCAAAAATACTTCGATTTATAGCCCGCCAGATTCGGACTGTAATACGGATCGTATCCTTCGCAGGACGGATGACGCTCATAAACATGTTCTTTTTCATGTAAAAGTCTGTCCCATTTTTCATCCGACAGTCTGTCATCGCCGCGGGAAAGCGACTCATGATGATACAGCACCACGTCGGGCCGTAAGACATTCCGATAGCCCGCTTCGAACAGCGAAAAATTCAGATCCACATCGTTATAGGAAATGGCAACATCCTCAGGCAGACCTCCGACTTTTCGATACGCCTCGGCGCTTACCAAAAGGCAGGCTGCCGTTACGCCCATCATATCATAGGGAAGTACATTGCGGCCGTAATAGTAATCGGCCTTCGCATCATGTTCTTTTAACAACTTGTGCGCGGGACCGACCGGAAGATTCGTAATGCCCACGTGCTGGATCAGATCGGAATTCGGATACAGAAGCTTCGCGCCGACGGCACCGATGTTCTTTTGCATGGCCTGGCCCAGCATCACCCGCAGCCAGTCTTTTTGGATGATCTCCATATCGTCATTTAACAAAAGAAGGTAATCCCCCGTCGCCTTTTCCACCCCGATGTTACACATGCGGGAAAAATTGAATTCCATCGGCTCATACACATAGATGAAACCGAAACGGGACTGTAAGAGCACGATCTCCATGCGATTCGCTTCCGTGGAACCGTTGTCGACCACGATGATCTCGTAATTCTTGTAATCCGTTTCCCGGACAAAGCTTTCTATGCAGGTCGTAAGCACCTCCGGGTTATCCTTTGACGGAATGATCACGGAGACCTTCGGAGCACCTTTGATATCATACACCGGAACGGAATATGTGGTACCCGCATGCTCGATATGCTGAAATGCAACATCGACCCCCATCCGCTTTGCATGTTCCTTTTTTATCTCATCGCAATCCGGCTCGTAACCGAAATACGCTTCCGGATTCGTCACTTCCGCCTTTAACGGATTCTCGGTCTCGAACGGGATCTCGGTATGCGCCGTAAAAAGGATCTCCGGAATATGCAATACCTTCATGTTTTCCCGCTCCAGATATTCCAGGTAAGAAAAGATAAAATCATAGAGAATGCGCTGATCGGCATAGAGTTTTTGCTTGCGTCCCTTTAATACCTCTTTGACGATATCCCCGCGCAAAAACACGATGCTCCCGAAATAGAAAAAGGAAAAGAACGTCTCCGGACTGTATTCGGGCTTCATCCATGCACCGAACCGCCCACCGTTATCCATATCCTCATCGCCGTAGATCAGGCCAAACTCGGAGACCGAGCTAAACTTCGACGCCCACTTTTCCGACGGCATACGGACCTCGCCGTGCAAAAGCGTTACCGCAAACCATCCGTCGGGAACCTGCCCCATATCCACCTTGTCGGAATAAAGGATCACCTTGGCCAGCTGCTCCAGATCGATCCATAGAATGTCGGTCTTTCCGCAACCTCCCTTTCTGCGCTTGGCTCCGTCCTCGTTTTTCAAAAGCCACGCCCCATAAGCATCCCCGAGAAAAGAACGCTTTTCTTCATACCGCTTATGACATCTGTTCAATTGAAATTGTACGTACGTTTCTTTCAGTCCCATAATCTACCTTGAAAAAACAATATAATTTGCAAACGTTTCCTGCTGCATCTTACTGTGATCGATCTTGTGATCCTGCATCTTGATCGTCAAGAATTCACTCTGTGTCACATAGATATCCGCTTCCGGGATCGTCAGCGTCCGTTCTCCTTCTCCCTCGATCAGATACCGGTCTTCCGAAATATCGTTATAGGGATCGTGCTTACTTAAGGAATACACCTCGGGCACGCCGTAGAGTTCTTCCATGAACGCACTGATCGCCAGATTCCACTCTCCGTAATCGGCACAGACGATGATCTTACAATCCTCCCCACCGTTAGCCTGTGCTAACTCATTTAAGCGAAGCAGCATTAACGTATTGTTGCTGCACACATAAACGTAGTTCAAACAGGTCGCATGTACATTCGTGGTCGCTACCATGAAGATGAGCCAGATACAGGAAAGCAGGGCACAGACCAAATGCGGAAATGCTCTTTTGCCGGCACTTGTTTTTTTGTCCGCACGTTTCCCTTCCTCAATATCCTCTTTCTCCGTTTCGACCGCACCGCCGGCTGCAAGGTTTCGTAAAAGTTCACTCCACAACGGAAATGCAAAACAGAACACATAGATCAAGAGCCACGTGATCGTCGGAATGAGATAGCGTTCCGACATGCCGCTTTTTGCATGCAAAAGGATCTGGAAAGCGGCCGCATATACCGTGATGGCCAATTCATAAAGCCGTTTTTTTACGAAGAGCTTCGGTGCATCCGAAAAAGATACCTTTCCTTTCAGATACAAAACACTCAGAACGATCTGCACGAGAAAGACAAGTAAAAACACCACCAGGTATACGGACAGTTCCCCTTTGCAGATCATCCACATACCCTTCAAATAATCCAAAGCTTTGTAGGATTCATCCACGCCCGCATATCCCGTCGATGACGTTCCGCTGTAGAAAACGATCACGGCCATGCAGGCCAAAAACAGAACTGCCTCGTAGACAACCGTGCCGATATTGCGGAAAAGATTCTTGAAAAATCCTTCGTTCTCCTCCGCCTTCAGATACAGATCATACAATACCAAGGCGGGTAAAAGAACGAGAAACGACTCCTTGGTCAGCACCATCAAGGTCATCATGACAGGAAATCCGAGGGCATAGGTGCGCCTTCTTTTTCCGGGTTTTGCTTCTATGGCGGCATGCGCAGACAAAAGGCCCAGATACATAAAGATCAGTGCCAGAGG
>JAILOQ010000141.1 GCA_024690725.1 Lachnospiraceae bacterium | reverse complement strand
ATCGTGCGCATTCACCCACTTGACCGGGACCGAACTCATCTTTTCGAGTTGCCGCGCCGCCATCGTCTTTCCGTAGCCGGTCGGCGCTTCGATCACCGTGATCTCCTGCGTCAGAGCATACTCCAATGCCTCACGCAGTCGTTCGGATATGTAGATGGTTTTCTGGGTACACTCTGCTCCCATATTCAATCCCCCGAAATATTACAACCATCCCTGCTCTCTTTGCAGGTCAAACAACACTTCTTTCCGCTTTAACATTTCATCGATCTTGTCAATATACATGCGCACGTCTTTTACATTGTCCGTACGCTCGATCCGCCCATCCGGCAGCACCGCCTTCGACACGCTTCCCGCACCGAGCGCCATGATCGGCTGGATCTCCTCCATGATCAGGATATTGTAGATCCCGTACTTTCCCTCTGCGGCATACCCGACATTTTCAAAGTTGCCGGACATGTTCTTTTGCCGGTAGAGATAGTAGGGCTTTAAGCCCATGCTTTCGGCACCCGCACGCGCCACCTCCATGCACGCATCCGTATTCCTGATCAAAGAACGTCCGTTTTTCTCGATCCATTCCCGCAGGCGCGATGCACGTTTCACGGCCAGGGAATGCACCGTCAGAGAAGCCGGAGAAAACTCCCGGATCGCCTCGATCGTTTCTTTCACCTCTTGTTCTCCCTCGCCCGGGAGCCCTAAGATGATGTCCATATTGATATTGTCAAATCCCACATCACAGGCCTCGCGATACGCCCGGTATACATCTGCCGTCGTATGCTTCCTACCGATGAATTCCAGCGTACTGTCATGCATGGTCTGCGGATTTACACTGATCCTTGTCACACCGTGACGCTTCAACACTTCGAGCTTTTCCCGCGTGATGCTGTCCGCCCGTCCCGCTTCCACGGTCAGTTCCCTGCACTGCTCCATGGGAAAGATCGCATACAGCGCCGTAAGCAGTCTGTCTAACTGCGCTCCGGAAAGTGCGGTCGGCGTTCCTCCGCCCACATAGACCGTATCCAATATCTTATCGCGATACACCTCGGCAACCTGTCGCATCTCCCGGATCAGGCAGTCCACATAGGGCTCCACCGCATCCGAAAATGCCGCGATCGGATTCGAGGTAAAAGAACAATAAAGACAACGTGAAGGACAAAACGGGATCCCGATGTATAAGCTGTAGCCGTCCGTTTTATGCAACGGCGAAAGAACCGCCGCCTCCCTGTGCGCAATGTCTACGCAAAGCTTGCGCTTTTTCTCGCTCACGAAATGGCGCTTCTCCAAAAACGAAAGGATCTCCTCATCCGACTTACCCTCTTCGATCATACCCATCGCGATCTTCGTGGGACGGATCCCCGTAAGATTTCCCCACGGCAAGGTCGTCTTGGTATGCTCGCACAGCGTCAGATATAAAAACTCCTTGAAATCGTCCTTTTCCTCCCCGGAAAAAGAACGGTCCTTTGCCTGCAAAAAGCCGCGCCGAAAACAATACGTCTTTCCGTTAAACGATAGGGTCGCGGGATCTTCACAGACACGTATCTCCATTACACGGTCGGAGCTTTCACCCTCATCCGATTCGTTTCCATGAAGCGATCCTGCTAACTCTATCCTGACATCCTCTTCGGGATAGAAGGATGTTACAATGGCACGGATATCATATTCCAAACGTTCTTTGTCAACTCTTATCACAAGCATGGATTGTAAACCTTCTCATGCCCGATGGTCGTCGCTTCGCCGTGTCCCGGAAAGACTCTGGTCTCATCCGGCAATACAAAAAGTTTCTCGCGGATGCTCCGCACCAGCGAGGATGCGGATCCCGTAGGAAAATCCGTTCTGCCGACGGACTCTTCGAACAAGGTATCTCCCGCGATCAACACTTGATCTTCTTCAAAATAAAAACAGCACCCACCGATCGTATGGCCCGGAGTTGCGATCACTTGAAAGGTCACACCCGCTTCCGTTACCGTCTGCCCGTCACGCACCGTCTCATCCGGATGCAGGGCAAGCGCCGTACCGAACCGTGCCGTCAGATTCGAATCCGTATCGGCCAGAAATTCGGTTTCTTTGTCCAGGCAGACCACCTTGGCACCGGAGCGTTTCTTTAACTCGGGCACACCGTAAATGTGATCGTAATGCCCGTGGGTCAAATAGATCGCAGCGATCGTAAAACCGTTCTCGGTGAGCTTGTCATAGACAAAATCCCCGCGGTCACCGCAATCAAACATGATCACTTCCTTGCTGTCTTTTTCATGGACAAAATAACAATTTGTCGCAAAATCGCTTAAGATGAATTTTCCGATCTTGATCATACTATCCTCTGCTTCCGCCGACGGAGCATGGCTCCCCGGCATAAATGATTAGCCGTTGCTAACTTGTGGTACGTTCGACGTCGAGTACGTTATCGATGGCACGGAGCCGCTCCATGATGTTGCGGAGTTCTTCCTTGGAATGCACACCGAAGGAAATATCCATGGTCGCAATGCCGTGCTTGTTCACTCTCGTATTTAAGCCCGTGATATCGATCTCTTTTTCCGTGAATACCTTGGAAATCTCGACAAGCAGACCTTTGCGGTTGTTTGCGTAAAGAGCGATCTCTACGCCGAAGGTCTCCGGTCCTTCCGCATCATCCCCCTGCCATTCCGCATCGATCAGGCGCACCCGTTCGATCTCCGGCATGTTGATAACATTGGCACAGTCCGTGCGGTGAATGGAAACGCCGCGGCCTCTGGTCACGAAACCTACGATCTCATCACCCGGAACCGGCGAACAGCATTTGCTGAAACGCACAGCCACGTCGTGAATGCCCTTGACCACAATACCGCTCTTGTATCTGGCTTTCGGCAGGACTTTGGTGGACGGTGCATTGCGCTCTCGGATGGTCTCTTCCACCTGCTTGTCCGTTACGGGCTTTGCATGATCATTGTCATACAGTTCCTTCATGCGGTTTAGGATCTGACCTTCTTTTAAGGCGCCGTGTCCGACCGCAGCAAGTACCGACTCCCAATCGTTGAAGCCGTATTTGCGCATGACCACTTCCATATATTCGGGGCGAAGAAGATCCACCTGGTTCATGCCGTGCGTCTTGCAATAAGACTGTAAAAGATCCTTGCCCTTTACAATATTCTCGTCCTTAAATTCGTTTTTAAACCACTGATTGATCTTGTTCTTTGCCTGGGTGCTCTTTACGATCTGCAGCCAGTCGCGGCTCGGTCCCTTGGAATTCTGACTGGTCAAAATCTCGACCTTGTCGCCGTTATTTAAGACATAATCGAGGTTTACGATCTTGCCGTTGACTCTGGCTCCGACCATTTTGTTGCCGACGGCGGAATGCACGCTGTAAGCGAAATCCACCGGTGTGGAGCCGGCCGGAAGGTGCTTTACATCACCCGTGGGCGTAAAGCAGTAAACGCTGTCGGAGAACAGATCCAGATCGCTCTTGATCAGGTTCATGAACTCATGGTTATCGTCGGTATCCCTCTGCCATTCGAGGATTTCCTTCAACCATGCCAGCTTCTCGTCCTCGCTTCCTTCGCTGATGTTCTTTCCGTCGGAAGCCTCTTTGTATTTCCAGTGCGCCGCGATACCGTATTCTGCGGTGCGGTGCATCTCATAGGTACGGATCTGTATTTCAAACGGCTGACCGGTCGAGCCGATCAGTGTCGTATGCAAACTCTGGTACATATTGGCCTTGGGCATCGCGATGTAGTCCTTGAATCGGCCGGGGATCGGCTTGTACATTTCATGGATGACACCGAGTGCCGCATAACAGTCCTTGACCGTGTCAACGATGATACGCACGGCAAACAGATCGTAGATCTGATCGATGGATTTGTTCTGGTTTTTCATCTTCTTGTAGATACTGAAGAAATGCTTCACACGTCCGTCGATCTTGGCTTCGATCCCGGCATTTCGGATATGCTGCCCGACCTCTTCAACGATGTCCTGCACGTATCGCTCTCTCTCGCTCTTGCGGATCGCGATCTTATCCACCAGATCGTAGTACACATCGGGCTCGAGATATTTCAGGGAAAGATCGTCAAGATCCACCTTGATACGGCTGATACCGAGGCGCTGTGCGATCGGTGAATAAATATCCAAGGTCTCTCTGGCCTTTTCCTGCTGCTTCTCCGGTGTCATATGATCCAGAGTTCGCATATTGTGCAGTCTGTCGGCCAGTTTGATGATGATGACGCGGATATCCTTGGCCATGGCCAAAAACATCTTTCTCAGATTCTCCGCCTGGAATTCCAGCTTATCCCCGCTGTACTGCAGTCTCGTTAACTTCGTCACACCGTCTACGAGAAGCGCCACGTCATCGCCGAAGGCTTCCCGGATCTCCTCCGTGGTAAAGATCGTATCCTCCACCACATCATGCAACAGGCCCGCAGCAATGGTTTCTTTGTCCATTTCGAGGTCTGCTAAGATGATCGCCACACAAAGGGGATGAATAATATAAGGCTCCCCGGACTTGCGCAGTTGTTCCTTATGCGCATCGTAAGCCATACGGTAAGCCTTTTCAATCAACGTTATGTCATCGCTTGGATGGTATTTGCGCACACGGGTAATAAGATCATCGTACAGTTCCTCCGGAGTCTTGTACTCCTCCATGGACTCAATACGACCATCATCAAATTCCATGCGCTTTGCGGTGCGCGTGGCAGCCTCCTGTTTATCGATCTCCTGTTGAATCTCGCCTTCATACTGAATGTGTATGGACGGCTTTTCCAAAATCTTTTCTTCCAAATAAACCACCCGCCTGTAAAATTACTTATCAATAATATCAGATTTTGCGCCAAAAATCCATACTTACGCAAGAAAAGGCAGGAATCTTACGACTCCTGCCTTTGCGCATATTGTCTTATTCTTCACCGTCCACACGGTATCCCGCCACCACGAGTCTTTGTTCTTCCGTCCCGTAATCACAGGTAGAAAGAAGGACATAGTGGGAATTCTTCGGAACAGACTCCCTCTCTTCGTGCCAAAATGCATTTTTTACGACCTTATCCAAATACGCTTCCGTATCTCCGTAATCGGATTCTTCCACATAGTTAAAGAACCCTTCTTTTGTCAGATCCACGTCCATCACGGCAAAGATGTGATACGTTACCTCACCGTATCCGAAGTCGATATAAAACTCCTTATGATCCGCCAAAAAGTCCTTCTTTTTAAACTTCGACAGATCATGAAACATCGAACCGTCTTTCATGTGATGACCGTGGAGGATATGAACGGCACTTTGCGCCTTGCAGATCTTATCCGCAAAAATGGTGCCGCGACTGTTCTTCTCCCCGGTGATCGTGTGATTCAGGTAATGATCGTTATCCGCGCCCTGCACGATCGGATTATCGATCCCGGTATCCGGTATGCGGATCCAACCGAGATAATCCGGATTCAGGCTTTTCATCTCATTATACGCCTGCAGCGACTTGGAATAGGTATCCTCCGTCGTCTCTTTTCTGACTTCTTCCGCCGTTTGTCTGTCCTCGCCCACGATCTTGACATAGGCTTCTCTGACATCGTCGGTTTGCTGTTTGGCCCGTAGCCCCTGATAGTAATACACCAAAAGCAGAATGCCGGACACGAGAAATACCGTGCCAAAGAACACCAGTGCCACAACCGGCAGGCCATTATGGTTTTTTTGCTTCATTTCCATATTGCTTAAAGCTCTCCCCGCCGTTTCTTTTTCAGATAAACGACTCCGATGCCGATGAGTGCCAGGAAGCTTCCACCGAAGAGTCCGAGCATCAAGCCAAGCGGCATTTCGTCACCCGTCCTTGCTACCGGCGGTGTTGTTTTCGGCGGCGGCGT
>JAILOQ010000093.1 GCA_024690725.1 Lachnospiraceae bacterium | reverse complement strand
CCCTTTTTCGGAGGGTGGAAGTTTCGATCTCTTTCGTATAAAATGAAAGAGGAAGCGAAATGTTTGAAAGTCGAGGTGGCACATGAAATTATTACTTGCGGAAGACGAAAAATCATTATCGAGGGCCTTAACGGCCATACTGACAAAGAACAATTACACCGTGGATCCGGTCTTTGACGGACAGGAAGCACTCGATTATCTCGATGAGGAAGAATATGACGGAGTGATCTTGGATATCATGATGCCGAAGGTGGACGGGATCGAGGTGTTAAAGCGGTTAAGGGCCGCGGGAAACACGGTACCGGTCTTAATGCTCACGGCAAAATCGGAGGTCGACGATAAGGTTTTGGGGCTCGATGCGGGAGCGAACGATTATCTCACAAAGCCCTTCGATGCGAAGGAACTTTTGGCGAGGATCCGTGTGATGACGCGTTCCGCCGCCGTGGCGCAAACGGATACGAAGCTGTCGTTCGGCAATGTGTCGTTAGACAGTGCGAACTTTACCGTGACGGGGCCCACCGGGGCCGTTACGCTCGGAAATAAGGAATATCAGATGCTTGAGATGATGATGCAAAATCCCAAGCAGGTGATCCCGACGGAGCGCTTTATGGAGCGTGTCTGGGGATTCTCCTCCGATGCGGAGATCAATGTCGTCTGGGTGAACATCTCCAATCTCAGGAAGAAACTGGCGGGGCTTGGTGCGAACGTGCAGATCAAGGCGGCCAGAAATCTGGGGTATTCCCTGAACTTGAAAGAGGAAGCGTAGGAGCGACTTTTAACGAAAACGGATAAGAAAGAATAGAGAGTAGCGTATGATTCAGAAACTGAGATACAAATTCATAGCGATCGCAATGGCGAGTATGTTCCTCGTGCTTTTTGTGATCGGGTTGGGTGCCGCGCTCGTTACGTACCGGCAGGTTGTGGAGGATGCGGATGATCTGGTTGCGGTGCTGGCGGAAAACAACGGCTCGTTTAAGGGCCTGGGAGACGAGCTTATGGGACCCCCGCCGGAAGGAGACCCTTCAGAGAACGGAGAGCCGCCGGAGGACCTTATGATGTATGAGCCTATGAACAAAGGGGATCAGGGTCGTCTGAAGGATGAGCTTTCTGTGGAAACGCCTTACGAAACACGTTTTTTTTCCGTGATTTTGGATGAAAACGGAGAGCGAAAGAGCGTGGATACCGGTAAGATCGCAGCGGTCAGTTCTTCGGATGCCGTCACCTATGCCACGCAAGTGTACGGCGCCTATAAAGCCGCTTCCGGGGAAAAGAAGGGCTTTTTGGGCGATTATCGTTTCGGTATCTATGAAAAGTCCGATGGCTATCTGGTGATCTTTGTGGACTGCGGAAGAACCCTGTCGGCCTTTTACAGGTTTGTGCGAAATACGATCATCATCGCGGTGCTTGGCATGCTTGCCGTATGGGTCCTTCTGTCCTTTGCGTCCGGGCGGATCGTGAAGCCGATCGCGGAAAGTTATGAAAAACAGAAGGGATTTATCACGGATGCGGGGCATGAACTGAAAACCCCGCTTGCGATCATCAATGCGGATGCGGATGTGCTTGCGATGGATGTCGGCGATGGCAACGAATGGGTATCGGACATCAAGCTGCAGGCCAAGCGCCTGAGCGAGCTGACGGCCGATCTGATCGCACTCTCCCGCCTGGAAGAAAACAATGAGAGCATTCCCCATACGGAACTGGATTTTTCGGCGCTCGTAAAGGAGATCACGGATTCTTTTGCCGGCCCGGCGATCTCGAGAAAACTGAAATTGAGCAGTGAGATCGCGGAGAATTGTAAGGTTTCGGGAAATGAAAAAGCACTTACGCGTTTACTGTCAGTTCTATTGGACAATGCTATGAAGTATACTGTAGTTGACGGCGATGTTAAGGTGACGCTGGTGAAAAAGTCATCGCGCCAGCTGCGGTTATCGGTGAACAATGCGATCGCGGAGCCTTTGGAAAAGGAACAGTTAGAGCGCATGTTTGACCGGTTTTACAGAACCGACGCGTCCCGGAATTCGGAAATGGGCGGACACGGCATCGGTCTTTCCATTGCCGCCGCCATCGTAAAAAACCACAAGGGGACGATCACGGCACTCTGCCCTTCGGAGCATGAGCTGTCGATCAAGATCACGTTGCCGATAATATAGATATAAAGGTGGGGAATCTATGAGTTTACGTTTTGTGATCGGCCCGTCCGGAGCGGGCAAAAGCCATTATGTTTATGAGGATGTTCTGAAGCGAGCCCGGGCCGAGGCCGGGACTCGCTTTCTTGTTATCGTGCCGGATCAGTTCACGATGCATACCCAAAAGACGTTGTGCAGACTGTCTCCCTCGGGAGGGATCTTAAACGTCGAAGTGCTGAGCTTCGGACGTCTGAGTCATCGCGTCTTTGAGGAGCTGGGGATCGAGAGTCTTCCGCGTCTGGATGATACCGGGAAGAACCTGATCCTGCGCGCGCTCGCGGCGGAGCATCGGGAGGAACTGTCGATCGTGGGGGCGCAGATGCGCCGCACGGGATATATCGCACAGGTCAAGAGTATGATCTCGGAGTTTGCCCAGTACGGGCTGTCTCCCGCACGCGTTTCGGAGATGGCGGAACTGGCCGAAGGGCGGGGTGCGCTTGCGGCAAAGCTTAAGGACCTGGCTTTGTTGTACGGTCTGTATCAGGAATACATTCGCGGAAAGTATATTACGGTAGAGGAAAATATCGACATTTTGGTACGAAATGCCAAGCGGTCCCGGGTCCTTCGGGATGCCGTTTTGGTATTTGACGGATTTACGGGCTTTACGCCGATCCAGGAGCAGCTTCTGCGCGAACTGATGACGGTGAGCCGGGAAGTGATCGTAACGCTCCTCGGGGAGACGGCGGAGGACGTGCATGAGGAGCCGGTGAAGCAGAAACTGTTTTACCTCAGCGCAAAGACGCATTACCGTTTGACGAAGATCGCGGAGGAAGCGGGTGTTGCGATCGACGAAGACGTTGTGCTTTCGGCGTCCGAAAAGAGCCGCCATGCGGATAATCCGGTGCTCGCGCATCTGTCCGAGCATTTGTTCCGTGTGAAGAAGTGTGAACCCTACGTTCTTTGCCCCGGAGGGGACGAAGCGCGGGCAGGCGATAAAGCGGGCGGATCGGGGGAGCCCGATCGGCGCAGCGGTAGTTTTGATGCCTATAGAGGAGAGGACGGTGGCATCGAGATTTGGAAGAGCCAAAATCCGAAGGCGGAAGTGGAGTTTGTTACAACCGAGATCCTGCGTCTGATTCGGACGAAGGGGTATTGCTATCGGGATTTTGCCGTGATCACGGCGGGACTTGAGGAGTACGGACATTTGCTCGCCGAGGAGTTTGCGCTGCGGGAAATCCCGTTGTTTTTGGACCAAAATGCATCGCTGATGCAGCATCCCCTGATCATCTTTTTGCAGAGTCTGTTGCGGATCGCAGTCTCCGATTTTGCGTATGAGCCGGTGATGACGTTCTTGCGTTGCGGATACTGTCCGCTGCCCGTGGATGCGATCGACCGGTTTGAACTGTATCTGCGCAGATACGGGATCCGCGGTATGCGGAGGTATAAAAAACCGTTTGCAAAGGACGTTCCGGAGGATGATGTGATCCAGGAAGTGCGCGCGTTCGTGTATGATACGGTACTGCCGTTTACGAAGCGCGATATGACGGCGCCGGAATATACGGAGGCGCTCTATGATACCTGTCTTTCGCTTCATGTGGAAGAACACCTCTTAACGCAGGCCAAGGCCTTTGAAGAAGCCGGGGATGCGAAGCGTGCCAAAGTATATGAGCAGGTCTATCAGGCGATCCTGGATCTGTTCGATCAGATCCACAGTCTGCTTCCGGATAAGATGGAATGTAAGGACTATCTGGAAGTGTTAAAGGCGGGGTTTGCGGAGCTCCATGTGGGGATCATCCCGCAGACCGTCGATCAGGTGACGGCGGGCGATCTGGAGAGGACGAGGTTAAAGCCGGTCAAGGTACTGTTTGTGATCGGAGCCAACGACGGCCTGATCCCGAAAAAGAACAACGGCGGCGGGCTGTTATCGGATATGGAACGGTCGTTCTTTGCGGATATGGATATCGATCTGGCGCCCACGACGCAGGAAAAGAGTTTCGAGGAGCGGATCTATCTGTATATGAATATGACGCAGCCCACCGAGCGGCTGTATCTGTCTTACAGCATGTGCGGTACGGACGGCAAAGCCAGACAGGCTTCCTATATCGTGGGGCTGGTGCAGGATCTGTATGCGGATCTTTCCGTTCGCGATCAGGCCCTTCTTTCTCCCGTGGAGCGGGTGGAAGGAGAGGTTGGAAAACGTGCGCTCCTTACGGATCTGTTGCGGGATTATGCCGCTGGATATCTGGAAGAGGATGATGAGAAGACCGCGCTTCTTTTGGCGCTTTTGGCGTCGGGCGGTGCGGAGTTGTTTGATGCGGCCTTTTACAGTTATGAGGCCAAGCGGCTTACGCGTTCGACGGCGGATCGATTGTACGGGGAGATGTTGCATACCTCCGTCAGCCGGCTGGAACGGTTTGCGGAATGTGCCTATGCGCATTTTCTGAGTTTTGGCTGCAAGTTAAAAGAAGTGCCGGATTATGCGTTGGAGACAAGTGATCTGGGTACCGTTTACCATGGCGTTTTGGAAGGCTTCGGCGGTTTTTTGCGCGGACATGGCTACCGTTGGGAAGCGTTTCCGGAGGAGGAAGCGTTTGCGTATGTGGATGCGAAGGTGGACGAACTTTCCGAAGAGATCGGGAAGGGTGTGTTATGGGATGGCATGCGAAACCGGGCAATGCTTGCGAGGATCAAGAGTATTTTGAAGACTACGATCAAGAGCCTTTCGTTTCATTTGGCGCATGACGGTTTTGCGCCTTACCGCTATGAGTGGAAACTCAAAAAAGAGGGCATTGTGGGCTTTGAAGCGAGGATCGACCGTTTGGATCTCGCCAGAACGGATGATGCGGTGTATGCCAAGGTGCTTGATTATAAGTCCGGAGAGCATACCTTCGATCACACAAAGTTTTATTACGGGCTGGATCTGCAACTTGCGGTTTATATGAATATGGCAATGCAGGAGCTGAAACGCGAGTTTCCGGATACCGAAGTGATACCTGCGGGAATGTTTTATTATGAGATCAAGGATCCGGTCATCGATGTTTCGGAGGGAATGACCGAAGAAAAGCTCGAAAGCGAGAAGCGAAAAGAACTTCGCGTCCGGGGCCTCGGAAATGATTCCGAAGACTGTTTGAATCTGCTGGATACGGGATTTGCCAATGGTGCGACGTCGTCGGAGGTATTGCATGCAGCCAAGAAAAAGGATGGCGGGCTGACGGCAAATTCCCAGACGGTCTCTGCGGAAGATATGGAGAAAGTACTCGCGTTTGCGGATAAGAAGGTCGGGGAACTGGGCGTTCGGATCCTCGACGGAGAAGTTACGGTCGATCCGTACGTTTCCGGGAACGGATCGAGTAAGAAGACGGCGTGTGATTATTGCCCGTTCCGATCTGTTTGCGGCTGGGATGTGAAGTTGGGATATAAGGCGAAGATATTGGAAGAAAAGTGCCTGGAAGATATTGTAAGACCGCCGAAAAAGGAAGGCGCCGAAACGGCGGCCGGCGGTGTGGAAAAAGCCGGCAAGGGTGACATATCCACCGGGATCAGCGGGAAAGGAGGGGATGACCTATGACATTATCACCGGAACAGTTGGAAGTGGTACAGGCAAGGGATTGTAATCTGTTGGTTTCTGCCGCGGCAGGAAGCGGAAAGACGGCCGTTTTGATCCGGCGCATCCTTTCGATGATCACGGATGAAAAGAATCCTGTGGATGTGGACCGTCTGTTGGTCGTAACCTTCACGGAGGCTGCGGCGGCAGAGATGAAGGAACGGTTGCATCGTGCGATCCTGGAAGCGTTAAAGGGAGATCCGGAGAATGCAAATCTGCAAAGACAGTCGATCCTGGTCCATCACAGCATGATCACCACGATCCACAGTTTTTGCAATTATATCCTGCACAATCATTTTGGTGAGATCTCCCTCGATCCCGGTTTTGTGATCGGAGAGCAGGGGCAGATGGAGCTTTTAAAGCATGATGCGGTAGAAGCGGTATTGGACGAAATGTATGAGAAGGCTTCCGATTTTACCGCGGATACCGTGTGCTATGCCGGATTTTCGGATGAGTTTATCGCATATACCGATATGTATTCGCCAAAAGTCCGTGACGGCAGGGTGGAAAAGGATATCCTTGCCCTTTATGAGCAGGTGATGAGCCAGCCGCGCCCGAAGGAGTGGCTGCTGGCAGCTGTGGAAGCGTATCTCGTGGAAACGAAAGAGGAATTATTGAAAAAGGATTATCTGCGTCATATCACGGAAGATGTGAGGCGGACCATGCATGATTTCGTGACGGCATACCGCTGGGGGATCGGGCAGGCGAATACGGACGGCGGACCGAAGGGGTATTTGCCGAATCTGACGAGCGAATGTGATGCCTTTTCCAAAATGGAAGGGATTTCCGATTATGAACAGATGAGTGAAGCATTTTCCGCTTTTACGTTTGAAACACTGGGCAGAAACGGAAAAACCGTGGACAAAGAGATCGCCGCTTCCGTCAAAAAGATGCGTGACGATGTTAAGAAACGATGCGAGGAACTGAAGAAGAAGTTCTTTTTCCGGTCGGTGGAGGAGATGCAAAAAGATCTCTCCGAGGCGGGGAAGATGCTGCGTCCCCTGGTATATCTGACACTTCGCTTTATGGATGTGTATGCGCAGATGAAGCGGGATGAGAATCTGATCGATTTCAATGATCTGGAACATCTGGCGCTTCAGATCTTAGTGGATGAAAGCGGTGCCCCCACGAAGGTGGCACAGTCTTATAAGGACTATTTTGCGACGGTCATGACCGATGAGTACCAGGACAGCAATGAGGTTCAGGAGGTGCTGCTTTCTGCCGTTTCGCGGGACGGTGAGCATCCGAACCGGTTCATGGTGGGCGATATGAAGCAGAGCATTTATCGTTTCCGTCTGGCCAGACCCGAGATCTTCATGGAAAAATACGACAGGTATGATACCGATAAAGGGGCAAAAGATCGCCTGATCAATCTGAGCAGGAACTACAGGAGCCGAAGCGAAGTGCTGGAAACCGTAAATAACTTCTTCGCGGCGCTGATGCAAAGAGAGGTTGGCGGAGTCGTTTATGATGCGGCGGCGCGTCTGAACCCGGGGGCGACGTATCCTGCGGCAGATCCCGATATGATCGCGCCGGAGCTATTGTTATATCAGTTTGACCCGGATGCGGGGGAGACGGATAAGCTCGGGGAAGCGATGATGATCTGTGAGCGGGTAAAGGATCTTCTTGCCAACGGAAAGGTAACACGCATCGATAAAAAGACCCAAGAGGCGTATCTTGACCGTGTGCGCTACGAGGATATCGCGATCCTGTTCCGTTCGAGTACGCGCGGTATGGATACCGTGGAAGCGGCTCTGAAGCGCGCAGGGATCCCGGTGAGCACACCGGTCACGGAAGGGTTCTTTTCCAATATCGAGGTGCAGTGGCTTCTGTCCTATCTGGAAGTGATCTTAAATCCGTATGGGGATGTTGCTGTTGCAAGTGTGCTGAAAAGTCCGATGTACGGACTTAGCGATGATGAACTTGCTCTTCTTTGTACCGAAGGAAAGGAAGAGGACGGAGCCGGTACGCTCCTGCTTTACGATAAGTGCCGTCTTTCCGAGAACGGAAAAGTAAAAGAATTTCTGGCGGATCTGGATGAGTTTCGGTCGATGGCGGAGTATGAAAGCGTGCATGACCTGTTGTACCGGATTTCGCATAACAGAGGTTTCTATGATCATATCCGGGTGTTGCCCGGAGGAGAGAGCCGGAGAGCGAATGTGGAGATGCTCTTGGAACGTGCGATCGATTATGAGCGGACACAGGTCCACGGACTGTTCGGATTTTTGGAAAATATCCGCAGACATGTGCGCTATGAGATCGATATGAGCGGGAATGCGGAAGAGAACGTCGAAAGCGTTCGTCTGATGACGATCCACAAGAGCAAAGGCCTGGAGTTTCCGATCTGTATCGTAGCCGGTCTGGGAGGAGGATTCAACACCCGGGATGAGAGCGGTGCGATGATCTTACACCCGTCGGAAGGGATCGGGTTTGAATGCGGAAACGTAAAAAGAAAGACCAAAAAGAAAACCATCTTACAGAACTGGATCGGCTATTGTAACCGGAGAGAACGGGTGGGAGAAGAATTGCGCGTTCTTTACGTAGCCATGACAAGAGCCAAGGAAAAACTGATCCTTACCGCAGCCTATAAGGACTGTGAAAAAGTGGTGGAAGAGGCATATGATCGCGTGACGCCCGAGAGGGAAAGTGCGGGGGCGGGTAAGAAAGTTTCCGTCGATCATATCGTACATGCCACATCCTTTATGGAGATGATCTTGGATTGTTACGGGCTCGGATTGCCGGCCGCTTCGCTTCCGGAGATACAGATCCTGAAGGCGGAAGATTTAAATCTTTCGGAGGCGGCACACGGGTTCTTACGCAGTGTGCAAAGAAAGAAACTCGAGGAGAAAATGGAAGAGAGCGATCGGAGTATTTCTGCTCTGATCAAGGAGATCTCGGCGCGCGGAACGGCGAAATATCCGCACGATAAATTAAAAGGTCTTTTTACAAAAACATCAGTATCCGATTTAAAACACGCGGCAATAGAGGAAGATATACAAACAGATGTTATTTTCGATACGGATAAGCCGCAAGAACGCATACCTCGTTTCCGCCGGGAAAAGGAGGAAGTGGGAGGCGCAAAACGGGGAAGTGCCTACCATCGTTTCATGGAGGTTTTGGACTTTTCCCTCTTCCGAGATCCGGCCGAAGAAGTTTCGGATCTGCTCTCATCGGAGTGTGAGAGGATCGTTTCGGAAGGTCTGATGCGGGACGAAGAGACAGATCTGGTATCTATGAAAAAAGTAAAAGAATTTTTAACTTCCGATCTTGGCCGAGAGATGATCGAAGCGTCTTTACGCGACCAACTTCACAAGGAGCAGCCCTTCGTAATGGAGGTGGATGCGACGAGGCTGAAGGCAGAGTTTCCTCCCGAGGAAAAGGTTTTGATCCAGGGTATCATCGACGGATATTATGAGACGGAAGACGGGATCGTCTTGATGGATTATAAGACGGATCGCGTAGACAAAAAAGAGGACCTGATACCGCGGTACCAAGTCCAGTTGGATCTGTATAAAGAAGCGTTGGAACGCTTGACAGGAAAAACGGTAAAGGAAGTATGGATCTATTCCTTCGCTTTTTCCGCCTCTGTGAGAAGCTCTTTGTAACGAGCGGCTTGTTCCGGCATTTCCATTTCCGTGTAGCAATCGACGAGAGCCGAGAGCGGAAGTGTGGTATGGTGCCTTGCGCTCAATGCGCTTTCCGTTTCGAATGCGGCATTGTAATACCAAACGGCAGCCTGGGTGACATCGTTCTTGGAATCGTAATAGCGACCGAGTTCGCAGCAGATCTCGCTGCAGCTTCCGAGTGCCACGGCTTTTAACGCATATTGTAAGAACTGTTCGTAATCGTTTTTGTTTCTGCAGGCTTTTGCACATACACAGCAGGCTTCCATGATCTCATCCGGTTTGCGAGACAGATCTTCGATGGATTCGGCAAAGAAGGGGAGTGCCCGAATGAAGTCTCCGGGGTCGCCGGATAAGTAGAGCTCCTGCGCATACATATGGAACAGTCTGGAATTAAAGGGCAGGTGATCCTTGTACATCTTTTCGAAGGCGGCAAGATCCCTGCTTTTATGATTGGACGTGGGATGGTGCTCGATCTCGATGTCCGAGTCGTAAACCAGGGGCTCGAGACGTACGGCTTCGTGGATCGTACCTTCCCATACAAAGGACCGCTGTCTTTTATAAAGCTTCGGCCGCAGTTCCTTGTTGAAATTATATACGGTGTTGTAAGACATTTGATTTACGTAGTACATCTGAACGATGTCGATCTCGGGGAGCAAGCCCTTTTTCAACATCTTGAATTTGTCGCGGTTTTCCTCGTCCATGACTTCATCGGCATCGGCGCAGTAGATGTATTCCATACTCGCTTTGCTGAAGGAATAGTTTCTGGCATCCGAGAAGCTGCCGGTCCATGGGAATTCATAGACACGGTTGGTATACCGGCGTGCGATCTCTTTTGTCTTGTCCATCGAGCCGGTGTCCACGATGATGATCTCATCCATCAGATCCGCGATGGAGTCGAGGCACCTGGCCAGTACGGCTTCTTCGTTTTTTACGATCATACACAGACTGATACGAATCATAATGATTCCCCCTTTTTTGACCTCATACGGCCGTTTTCGCGATCTTTTCAACGCAGTCGGAGAAGTTCCCGCTTCTCTGATGCGAATCCCGTTCTAAGTCACGCGGCCGAGACTTGAACCGGAACGTAACAAGTGATTTCTTACCCTAAGTATAGCATAAACGCAAAAAAGCACGCAATTATTTGCGTGCTTTTCGTATGTTTTATAAGCTGAGACGCTCGATCGCTTTTTTTACCGGCGGGAGATTGATCACGATCAGCGTCAGTGCCATCTCGGTTAAGATGTAGCTGTAGTTGTAGATCGGTGAGTAGAAGGCCGCAAATGTCTGCGGGAAGTCTTCCGGCATATAAGAGAGCCAGTAGATCTGTCCGCCGATCGTATGGAAAAGACCGCGTACCAGGCAGGCAACGATATAACCTACGACAAGGCCGTGTTTTTTCTTATACCAAAGACCTGCAATACCGAGTGCGGTAAATGCAAAGAAGTAGTCGCAGCATACCTGGAAGGGAGAAAGCATGTAAGCACCACCGGACTGAAGGAACTGTAAGATACTGTAGGCAAATGCTGCGGCAAAGCCGAGCTTGGCACCGAACAGATACCCGATAAAGCAGATAAAGAACATGCTGAATAAGGTAATGGATCCGCCCCAGGCCCATTCGATCTTGATGTAGCTGGTGATAAAAGCGAGAGCGAGGCAGGCGCCGGTGATGGTCAATTGCTTTGTGGAAATCTTACCGGTGTCCTGCTTTTTGATCGCCAGAAAAGCGATTAAAATTAAAATAAGAATTAATAAAATGACAGTACAGGTTAAACCTGTTTTGGTGAGGTTATAATAGCCCTCATCAAAAGAAATGAAATTTGACATAAAAAATCCTCCTATTCTTTCAATATGTCAATTGAAATATATTGGAGGGGCTCACTGCATGCTTCCTTCCGCCGGTATGAACCGGATCAAGTAGTGAGGGTCAGCTCTTAAGCTTTCTCAGCGCGTATGCGCTCCCCTAGCCATATCATAAGAAGCGCATTGCGCCTCTTTTGAACCATGTGAAGTTAAAAAGATCAGAATACGTCGTCTTCGACGGTGCCCATCTGATCGAACGGATAGTAGCGGAATATCGCTTTTCCCACGATCGTGGATTCCTGTACGAATTGGTTCTCCCAAAATCGGGAATCCCAGGAATTGTTACGGTTATCGCCCATGACGAAGTAATCGTCACCGGGGATGTAGTACGGACCGAAATCACCGATCGGCTCTTCCGGAACGAAGGAATCATCCAAAGGCTCTTCGGAGTCGTTGATATAGACCTTTCCGTCACGGATCGTGACCATCTCGCCGGGGAGCCCGATGACACGCTTAATATAAAGCGTATTCGGATCGTCGGGATAAGGGAAGATGATGACATCGCCGCGCTGCGGGATATGTCCCGTTTTGTACGCCAAACGATTCCCGATCAGCCTGTCGCCGGTCATGATGGTATTTTCCATCGATGCAGAGGGAATACGTGCGTTGATGATGATAAAATTATCCAGAAAAAGAACGAAAATGACAGCGATCAACGGACCGAGGATAAAACTTAAGGCCTCTCTCCAGGCGGGAGGACCGTCCATTTCTTTTTTTATGTCGTGTAATTCTGTTACGGATAAAGCGCGAAAATCTTCTTCTGTGTACCCCAAGACATCGGTTGCATAATCTTCGAGGTCTTTCATTTCGTTCTGATCGATCATTTGCTTTCCTTTTTTTACTTTTTCTTTGCAATTTTCGGGTTTCTTGGTTATGCTATACGTAATGTGCCATGCACAACCTTTTCTATTATATACGTTTTGAATATAAGAAACAAGAAGGAAAACCATGTATCGCTATGTATTGTTTGACTTGGACGGAACGATTTCCGATTCCAAGGAAGGAATTGTGAAATCCGCACAAGTGGGTCTTCATGCCATGGGTGTGGAAGTAAAAGATCTCGATGAACTGGAATGTCTGATCGGGCCGCCGCTTGTGGAAAGCTTCCATGACTTTTACGGCCTTGACGAAGCGCAGTGTGAGGAAGCCATCCGGATCTATCGGGAACGTTATACGAAGATCGGCATTTTCGAAAACGAATTGTATCCGGGAATGAAACGCCTGTTAAAAGAACTGCATGAGCAGGGCGTAAAGCTTGCGGTTGCATCGAGCAAACCGCAGTCATCCGTAGACCGGTTGATGAAGCATTTTGACCTGACGGAATATTTTGATGTTGTCATGGGATCGGATCCGGCAAAGCCCCACCAGACCAAGCAGGAGGTACTTGCGCTTACGCTTGGCAAACTCTTCGGCATAAAACCGGAGCATCTGGTCAGCTGCGTAGGGGAAGAACTTGACGATGAGGCATACGAAGAGATGAAAAAGCGCGCCGACCGCATCATCCCGACGGGGGAAGTTGCGATGGTGGGCGATCGAAAGTTTGACATGATCGCCGGTCGGGAGTTTTTTGTCGACAGCATCGGCGTTGGATACGGTTATGCCGCAGACGGAGAACTGGAGGCCTGTGCGCCGGCCGCGATCGCCGAGAATATGGATGACCTCTATGAAGTATTAACGAAAGAAAGGGCGGAAGTATTCCATGGCCGGGGCGTAAAAGCCCTCGTAAAGAGCATCCGCGTATTAATACCGGTCGTTCTTTTATATGTACTGACGCAGCTTTGCTATGTGATCATGGAAGCGGGCATCACCCTTCTTTCCGAAGGACCGATGCGGCATATGGCGCCGTTTATCGCAGCGAATTCTTTAAAGATCGCGCTGTATTATCAGGCGGCCACAAGTGTGATCTGCGCCATTTTCTTCTATCATATGTATAAAAAGGAACCGCCGGTCTTTACCAGCCATATTTTGCGCAGGCGTTACCTTGCGAGATTTCATAAGCTCCTGCCGGCGATCATCGTATTTGCCGCGTCGCTGTCTCTGTTTTTGAACGGAGGCATATCGTATCTGCAGCTGATCATGTATTCCGATGTGTATGAGCAGGTGGAATCCGTACAGTATTCCGTTTCTTTGTTCAGCGGGCTTTTGATCTTCGGTATCATCAAGCCGATCGAAGAAGAGCTGGTTTTCCGGGGACTTTTATATAATCGCATGCGTTATTATTTTCCGAAGACCTTGTCGATCATCTTCAGCGCCGTGATCTTCGGGGCATATCACGGCAATATCGTCCAGTTTGTATACGCGTTCTTCATGGGCCTGGCGATGTGCTACCTGTATGAAAAGTTCCGCCTACTCGAGGTGCCGCTTCTGATACACGCCTTGGCTAACATCTTGGTATATACGCTCAGTTCCTTAGGTGTGTTGGAGAAGACCTTCTTTTCCCCGGTGGGACTGTCCGCGACTTTTGTTTTAGCGCTGGCTTCGGGGCTTATCTTGTGGTCTGAGACCAAAAAGTGGAAACATATTGTACTAAAATAAATACTTTACAGCCGAAACGATTCAGAGTAATATAGTTCCGATGAAGGTTTGGGGCAGAAAAATGTAATGTCATACATGTAGATGATGAAGGCATGAGGACGGTGCGATCGTCTTTGACGATGCGATACATGCCGAGCGAAAGGTGGTATGATCATGACAGTACGTAAGATAACCATGGGACCCGAGGATGCAAAGGAATTTGTTCAGGTTGCTACAGGTTGCGACTTCGATGTAGATATTTCCTATAACCATTTTACGGTCGATGCAAAGTCCATTTTAGGAGTGCTTGGTTTGGACTTTAAGCAGATCCTGACAGTAAACTACAACGGTTTCAATGCAGAATTCGAGAAGTTTTTATCCAGATTTGCAATTGCATGCTAGTAGAGAATTTCATAAAGTGATAAACTCCTCTTATAGGAATATAAGAGGAGTTTTTTTATGGAGATTTATATCTCGGTCCGGGGGCTGGTGGAATTTTTGCTCCGGAGCGGTGACATAGACAACAGAAGAGGGACGGACAGTGAGAAAGCAATGGCGGAGGGCGCACGGCTGCACAGGAAACTGCAAAGCGGGATGGGCGCCTTTTATCGTGCCGAATATTCCTTGAAGGAGCGCGTGGAACTTCCGAATTACAGCATCGTGATCGACGGGCGAGCGGACGGGGTCATCCTGGACAAAGAAAGTGAGCACGTCATCATCGATGAGATCAAGTGTACCTATACGGAATTGGACCGCATCGCAGAGCCGTATGAGGTACATCTGGCACAGGCGAAGGTCTACGCTTATATTTATGCAAAACAGAACGGGCTCGATGAGATCGGGGTGCGGATGACGTATTGCAACATCGAGACGGAGAATGTGAAGTATTTTACGGCGAAATACTCGTTTCGGGAGCTTTCCGAATGGTTTGACGCACTGATCTTCATGTATCAAAAGTGGGCGGATTACTCGTACGAATGGGGAAAGCGGCGCACCGAGACGATCGGTGGGCTGTCGTTTCCGTTTGCTTACCGGGAAGGGCAAAAGCAGCTCCTTGGGTACGTATATCAGACGATCCTTGAGAAAAAGAAGCTCTTTATTCAGGCCTCTACCGGTGTCGGCAAGACGATCTCTACGATCTATCCCATGCTAAAGGCGATGGGAGAGGGGCGGCTGGAGCGGATCTTCTATCTGACGGCCAAGACCGTGACGGGAACCGTGGCAAGGGAGACATACGATCTTTTGCGTGAGCAGGGGCTTGCCTTTAAGTCTCTGACGATCACGGCCAAGGAAAAGATCTGTCCCATGACGGAGTGCATCTGCAATCCCGATCATTGTCCCTATGCCAAGGGGCATTATGACAGGATCAACGATGCGGTATATGACCTTTTGACGACGAGGGACAGCTACGATCGCGATACGATCTCGGAATATGCGCTGGAATACGAGGTTTGCCCGTTCGAGATGAGTCTGGATATGAGCCTGTTTTCCGACGGGATCATCTGTGATTACAATTATCTCTTTGATCCGTATGCCTATCTGCATCGGTATTTCGCAGGAGATGCGAGCGGAAGCTACGGCTTTTTGATCGATGAGGCGCATAACCTTGTGGACCGCGGAAGAGAGATGTACAGCGCCGTTCTTTATAAGAAGACGCTCGTGGAATTCGAAGAGCTGGTGGAGAAGCATTCCCGAAAGCTTGTCCGTCTTGCGGAGCAGTGCAATCAGGAAATGTATACCTATATGACGGAGGATGATTATTACATAAGGCCCGGGGTAGGGAAGCTTATCACCCTCTTAGATGCGCTCTGTGACGGGATTTCCTTCTATATGTCGAACAACGAGAAAAGTCCTATAATAGAAGAAATATTAAATTACTATTTTATATTTATGAGATTTTTGGACACCGCGGAGCGGCTGGACGATGAATATTACGTGGTATATTGCGCATATGACGATGAGGAGGAGTTCTTCGTCAAGGAATATTGTGTGGATCCATCCAGGGAGCTGGGAATGTGTATGAGCAAGGGAGAGTGCAGCGTCCTGTTTTCCGCGACCTTCCTTCCGATCCAGTATTATAAGAGCCTGCTCGGCGGAGGCAGCGGAGATTACGAAGCGTACGCGCAGAGCCATTTTCCGCCGGAGAGGCAGCTGCAGCTGATCGCCGAGGACGTCACGAGTAAGTACAAGAGGCGCGATGAGAAGGAATACCGGAAGATCGCGCGCTACATCCACGAAGTGATCCTGGCAAAAGAAGGAAATTATATGGTCTTTTTCCCTTCGCACGCCTTCATGGAGCAGGTGAAACGCTACTATAGCGAGATGTATTACATGGAAAACAACGTGCGGATCCTGATGCAGGAAAGCCGGATGGATGAGAGTGCAAGGGAAAAATTTCTGGATGAATTCCAGCTAAAAACCATCGAAAGCTTCGATGATGTGATCAAAATGGAGGTTACCTACGAAGAAGATGGCGAAGATTCGGACGGGGAGGCGACAACACTCGTCGGATTCTGCGTGATGGGAGGCATATTCGGCGAGGGAATTGACTTAAAAGAAGATTCTCTGATCGGTGTGATCGTCGTCGGAACCGGTCTGCCGCAGGTCGGAGCGGAGAGAAATATCCTGAAAGATCATTTTGATGCGATGGGAAAGAACGGATTCGATTACGCATATCGATACCCGGGGATGAATAAAGTCTTACAAGCGGCCGGAAGGGTGATCCGAACCGATAAAGATGCCGGCGTTATTGTTTTGATGGATGAGAGGTTTTTACAGAGCGGATACCAGGGTCTGTTCCCGATCGAATGGAAACAACAAAAGGTGATATCTTTGGATGGTATTAAACGACAGATGTTACTTTTCTGGAACCGGATTTCGGGAGAGGAGAGTTCGGAAGGCGACCGAGGGAGATAAAACTGACTCTCAAGCGGGATGAAAAAACGATAAAAATAAAAAATGAGAAAAAAAGAAGATGCCGATCGAAAAAAGATCGGCATTTTTTGCTTTCTCAAAAATTAAAACGGGAATAGCGAAGAAAAGCGGCTAGGTTTACATAATTGAGTTAAAATTCGGGTGATATCGGTGTCGAAAGAGGAGACTCGTGTGTCATCGCCGAAAACCAAAAAAGCAAATGTTGTTATGCGAAGATTTTTTGGTGACGTGCAGAATTTATCTAATAAATAATTATAGAAATGAAACTTGCAAATGTTGAATTTGTGGGATTTGCAAGGAAAATAATCACAGTTGGCTTAAGGTGCATGCAAGTTTTTCGTCATGGAGTTTGCAAGGAAACATTCACAGAAAAACGGGCGGATTTTCGATGACTCCGGTGTCAAAATACGGTTATGTAAACCAATAGATTTTTTGGAAAAATCGACCGGTATTTTATCCCGGGACTGCCGAAAAGGCGATTGAAATAACGGAGGATTTCTAAAAAATGACCCGGGTGGGATTTGATTGCGAAAATAATCGGACAGACAATAAGGAACAGGATCGGGCGTTTTTGAAAAAAGTCATCTTTTTTGGTCTTGTTGTCTTTTTCGGAAACTATACCATATCTTGTGGCAGTGTGTTATAATGATTTTTGATGTATGAAAAGAGGATATGTTCCTCTTACGTCACGCCTGACAAAAATACGGACAAGATTAGGAGAATAATTTATGTGGGCAAATGAAAGTGTATTTTATCAGATCTATCCTTTGGGATTCTGCGGGGCACCGTATGAAAATGACGATCAGACCGTGAACCGGATCGAGAAGGTGATCGATTGGATCCCGCACATGAAAAAACTCGGAGTGAATGCGATTTATTTTTCGCCGGTATTTTACTCCGATACCCATGGATATAATACGAGAGATTATAAGAAGATCGACAACCGTCTCGGAACTAACGAAGACTTCAAGAAGGTTTGCGATGCGCTTCATAAGGAAGACATCAAGGTCGTTTTGGACGGCGTGTTCAATCATGTCGGCCGAGGCTTTTGGGCATTTCAGGATGTGTTAAAGAATCGCTGGGACAGTCCATATAAGGATTGGTTCTACCGTATTGATTTTAACGGGAACTCTAATTATAACGACGGCCTTTGGTATGAGGGATGGGAAGGCAATTACGATCTGGTCAAATTAAACCTTCGCCATCCGGATGTGATCGGTCATATTTTGGAATCCGTTAAGGGCTGGATCGATGAGTTCGATATTGACGGTCTTCGTTTGGACGTGGCTTACTGTCTGGATCATGATTTTATCCGTACCCTTCGTCATTCCTGTGATGAATGGAAACAGGATTTCTTCCTGGTGGGTGAGACCTTACATGGGGATTACAATCAGATCATGAACGATGCAATGTTGCATTCCGTGACAAATTACGAATGCTACAAGGGATTGCATTCCAGCTTTAACAGTATGAACATGTTTGAGATCATACATTCTTTGCTCAGGCAGTTCGGTCCGGAAAACTGGACATTATATAAAGGAAAGCATATGTTCTCCTTTGTGGACAATCATGACGTAACAAGAGTTGCTTCTATATTAAATAATGAAAAGCATCTGCCACTGATCTATGCGCTCTGCTTCGGTATGCCCGGCATTCCTTGTGTGTACTACGGAAGCGAATGGGGCGAAAAGGCGGATAAGAGTCAGGGGGATCCGGCACTCCGTCCGAGCTTCGACGGACCGGTTTGGAATGAGCTGACGGACTTTATCTCCAAGCTCGCCGAGGCGAAGAAACATTCCGAAGCGCTCAATTACGGTGACTTCCGTTCTGTGGTACTGACGAATAAACAATGTATTTTCGAGAGAAAGAGTGCAAATGAACGTGTGCTTGTTGCGATCAATGCGGATGAGGCGGAATACACCGCGCACTTTGATGCGGGCTGCGGACAGGCTACGGATCTGATCACCGGAGAATTGCATGACTTTGGCGGCGGAAGTACACTCGCTCCGTACTCTGCGGCATTTTGGAAGATGGAGCGGTAATGGCATACGTGAGTGAGGCGCGTTGCAATGGGCGATAACGAAGTTGTTATTCAGGTAAAAAATCTATACAAGATCTATCGGGTCGGAGATACCGGTGTGCGGGCGTTAAACGGCGTGGATTTTAAGATCCGCCGTGGTGAGTTCTGTGCCATTGTCGGTACCTCCGGTTCGGGCAAGTCTACCCTTTTAAATATGTTAGCCGGTCTCGAACCTCCGACCAAGGGCGAGGTCATCATTGCCGGAGAGCATATGGAGACCAAAAAGGAAAACGAGCTGGTCGCATTTCGAAGGGATCATATCGGTTTTATATTTCAATCATTCAATCTTATGGCAACGATGGATGCGGTGGAAAACGTTGCCCTGCCCCTGACCTTTCGGGGCATGGACAAAAAGGAACGGGACAGAAGAGCCCGTTCGGCACTGAAGCTGGTCGGGCTGTCCAAGTACATGGATCATAAGCCGACGCAGATGTCAGGCGGACAGCAGCAGCGCGTGGGTGTTGCGCGAGCGCTGGTGTTGGATCCGGAGATCATCTTTGCGGACGAACCGACCGGAAATCTGGATTCCAAGACATCGGAGGATGTTATGCGGCTTATGCAGACGCTGGTAAGGAAAAAGAAACAGACACTGATCATGGTCACGCATGATAACCATTTGGCGGAATATGCGGATCGCGTCTTTCATATCAAAGACGGAAAGATCATTAAAATAGAAGAAAAACGAGCATCGGAGGAGCAGGAGAAAGAATTATGAAAATAAAAAGTTTATTTAACAAATTAAAAATAACAGCAACTATCTTAGGCGTGGCCGCAACGCTGCTTTCTCCGGCTTCGGTACAAGCCGGTTTGATCGGTCACAGTGCGATCGAAGACACGGTGACGGTTGTGTCGGACGGAGGGGCGAATGTGGAAACAACGTCGGATACGGTGACCGGAACTTCGACCGGATCGGATACGACAACGGGCACGACGGGTTCGGATACGACAACAGGCACGACGACGGGATCGACGACGGGATCGGATACGACAACCGGAACAACCACCGGTTCGGACACGACGACCGGGACCGATACGGGAAGTTCGTCGGATACATCCTCTTCGGACTCTTCTTCGGAACCGACGCCGATCAGTACCAGTGACTTTATCATGGTCGGCGGTGACTGGGTAACGCCCGTGGCTTCCTATGGAAGTGTGATCAATGTGGTACTTCCTGTTGTGAACATGTCCACGACGCCGCTTAAGGATGTGATCGTGACTCCGGCGATCGCGAGCAATACGAACGATTGGCCGTTCGAGATCACAACGAGCGGGTACACACAAACGATCCCCGATCTTCCCGGAAAGGGAAACGGTCAGGATGATATGTTAAGAAGACGTGAGCTGACCTGGACTTTCCAGGTAAGGAAAGACGTTTTAAACGGATATTATAAGGTGCCGTTCAATGTGATCTACTACGTAAACGGAGGATATGAGACCAGACAGCTTACCACCTATGTACGTGCCATCGGTGCGCCGGGAAGCGGAGACTTAGAGGACGGAGGAACGAATACATCAACGCCTCGTATGATCGTGACGGGATTTGACACAAATCCGACGGAGGTTTATGCGGGGGATACCTTTACGTTGACGCTTCATTTGAAGAATACGTCCGGACGTACGCCGATCAACAACCTGCAGATCGATCTTTCGACACCTTCTACCGGAAAAGATACGGAGAGTACGTATGAAGCGTTTCTTCCGACCAGCGGTTCCAATACCTTATATGTGAACCAGATCGGTGCCGGCGGTGTGACCGATGTATCTATCGAAATGACCGCGAAAAGCGATCTGGCCAATAAGCCGTATGCGATCGCGGTGAATATGGCATATGAAGATAAAGATTATAAGGCCTACACGGCATCGACCAATGTGTCGATCCCGATCAATCAGGATGCCAAGTTTGAATTGAGCAGCATGGAAATCCTTCCTGCGGACATTACCGTCGGAGGACAGAGTAACGTGATGTTCAGCATTTTCAATACCGGTAAGATCACGTTGTATAACGTGCAGGTGAAGTTTGAAGGAGACAGTATTACCGGCGGAGATACGTTTATCGGAAAACTGGAAAGCGGTGCAACCGGAACCGTGGATGCGATGGTGACCGGTGCGGCGCCCACGATGGACGAAGGTATCGTGAAGGCGATTGTCTACTATGAGGATGATGCCGGCAACGTCAATTCCAAAGAACAGGAATTCACGCTCTTTGTCAGCGAAGATTACGGCGAAGAAGAGTATACGGATGATATGTATTATGAGGAGGAAGAAGGCGGCGGACATGCGTGGGTGATCTTTTTGATCGTTGGCCTTCTCGTGATCGCAGCGGTTGTTGCCACGGTGATCATCATAAAGAAGAAAAAGAAACAGATAGAACACCGAAATCTTTTGGAGGAACTTGAGGAAGACGCAGATGACGATCTGTTTTCCGATATCGCCTTGGAAGAAGAACCGGAAGCGAAGCCGAAAAAGAAAATCCGGAAGAAGTCTGCAGGCGAGGATGCGGCAGAGGAAATGCCGGTGGATGCGGCAGAAGAAACACCTGCGGATGCGGCAGAAGAAATGCCGGTGGATCCGATAGATACGGATACGGAAGATGACGGTAACGTTTGAGAGGAGTAGGGCATGAAGCCATGGGATATGCTGCGGTTATCCGTAAGCAATCTGTTGAAAAGAAAATTGCGAACCGTGCTGACGGTGCTCGGCGTTGTCATCGGTGTGGCTTCCATTGTGGTCATGGTCTCACTTGGCCTTGGTCTCAGTCGTTCTCTGACCGAAGAGATGGAGAGCTTCGGAAACATGACATGCGTGACGGTGACCGATCTTTCGACGGGCGGTTTCTACATGGGGGAAGAGAGCGAAAAGAAGGACAAGGAGAAAAAGCATCTGGACGATAAGGCTATTGCGGAGCTTTCCCAACTGGACAACGTGGAGCAGGTAACGCCGATGCTGACAACGAATGTCATCTGTCTTTCCGGGGCATATATGTGCAATGCGGATATTTGCGGCGTGCCGGAAGGATATCTTGAGGAGCAGGGTGTAGAACTTGAGAAAGGAACGTATCCTGAGCAAAACGGCACTCCGGAAGTCCTCTACGGAAACATGGTCGTTCCGTCGATGTACAATGATAAAACGGAAAGCGGCTATTTTTGGGACGGGAGAATGGCTGACGTGGATGTCATGAAAGATCCCGTGATGTTTGTCTTTGACACGGATACCTATTATAATTTTAAAGGAAATGTGCCTAGTGATAATGGTAAGGTTCCGGCTATGCCGAAGAAGCATCTTCTTCCTGCGACCGGTCTGATCGCGGGAGGCCCCGACGAATACACGCAGCATGCATATACGATCTATACCGATCTCGAAGATTTGAAGACGCTGTTAAAGAAAGAATTCAAGGGCAAGGCGATTCCGGGACAGCCCACGACGGCAAGCGGGAAACCCTATAAGGAGATATATTATTCCAGACTCATGGTCTATGCCGCAAGCATGGACGACGTAAGCGATCTGCAAAAAGAGATCCGTTCCATGGGATACGGTGCGGAGTCGGATATCGAATGGATCAAGCAAAGTCAGGATCAGATGAAACTTGTGGAAGTGGTTCTCGGCGGTATCGGTGCGGTGTCGCTTTTAGTTGCGGCGATCGGTATTGCAAACACAATGATGATGTCCATTTATGAGAGGACAAAGGAGATCGGTATCATGAAGGTGCTTGGCTGCGATATGCGCAATATCCAGGCAATGTTTTTGATCGAGGCCGGCTTTATCGGGCTGATCGGCGGTGTTGTGGGACTGATCTTAAGCTATATCATTTCTGCCGTGATCAACGTATTCGGTGCCGGACTTATGGAAGGCATGGGCATGGGATCCGAAATGACAGGCATATCATATATACCATTCTGGCTGTCGGCAATTGCCCTGATTTTTGCGATACTCGTCGGTATGATCGCGGGATTCTTCCCATCGCTTCGGGCAATGAAATTGAGTCCGCTCGCAGCGATCAGAAATGAGTAATTCCTTGTAGAATTGAGAAAAAGTTTGTGATATAATAGAAGGCGGAATGCGGAAGGTATTTCAAATATAATGTTTTAGGGGCGAAGACAATGGCGGATAATACGATGGATGCTGCCAGAAAGGCAGCAGAAGAGGCGGCAAGAAAAGCCGCAGCGCAGGCAGCAATGAAAGCGGCGCAGGAAGCCGGCGGCAGTGATGATACTGCTCGTCAGGCAAAGCTTGCCAGAGAGGCAATGGCGAAAAAGAACGGCGGAGGAGCCGACGATAAGATCGCTGCAGCCAAGCAGGCACAGGCGGATCGTGCGGCGCAGGCTCTGCGGGATGCCGAGAATCGCAAGGCCGAAGCGGCACAGCAGGAGGCTAAAGTAAAGGAAGAAAAAGCAAAGCGCGAAGAGCAGAACAAGAAGGCAGAAGAGGAAGCGTCCAGTGCGGAAGAAGCCAAGAGACAGTCTGCCGGACTTGCGGCAAAGCGTCGTGCGGTTGAGTCTTCGGCAAGGATTGCGGAAGAAGTTGCCAAAGAAGCTGCACATGCAGCAGTTGAGAAGGGCTCGACAGAGAAGGATGCGGCACGCAAGGTGATGGAAGAGGAGACCGTTCGAAAAGCGATCACCGATCCGATCAAGCAGGCGGCCGAAGAAGTTGCAAAGCGTGTTGCGGATGAGAATAATGCCAAGATCATGGAAGTTGCAAAGCGCAACGACGAGATCGTAAAGAAGGCAAAAGAGGACGCAAAGGCAAAGGCTGAGAAGGAAGCTGCGGATCTTGTTGAGGTTACCGTGGCAAAAGCCAAGGAAGAGGCTGAAAAGGCAGCCGCGGAAGAGGTAAAGAAGACCGAAGAGGCTGCGGCCAATAAAAGAGATGCTACCATCAAGGAAGCGGAAGAAGACAAGCAGACGATCGTTGAGGGCATCAAGGCGAAGACCGAGAAGGTGATCGCAGAAGCGAAGGAGAATTCCGCAAAGGCCATTGAGGAAGCGAAGAATAAAGCGGCAGCAGCGATCGAAGCAGCAAAGAAAGCGGAAGCGGAAGCAATCGAAGCAGCACAGAGTGCCGAGAAGGCAACGATCGAGAGTGCGCAAAAGACCGAAGCCGATACGATCGAGAGTGCGAAGAGCAAAGCAGAGGCTACGATCGAGGAAGCAAAGAAGGCAGCGGAGACCGCAGTTGCGACCGTAAAAGAACGTACCGCCGCAAATGTGGAAGCAACCGTTGCATCTGTTAAGGCAAAGACCATCGCCGAGACCGATGCTGCGATCGAAGATAAAGTGAAGGCCGCTGAAGAGGTTGCCAAGGTTAAGGCAAGCGAAGACAATCGTAAGGTTGAGCAGGCGGCAACGTCTCAGATCGACGAAGTGGTCCGCAAAGAGATCCAGGGAGTTGCACAGACCAATGCAGCCGATGCGGTTCGCCAGATCGAAGAAGATAAGGCGCGAAGACTCGAAGAAGAGCGGAAGCGTCAGGCAGAAGAGGCAGAGCGGCTTCGTAAGGAAGCGGAAGAAAAGGCCCGTCTTGAGGCTGAGGCTGAGGCACGCAGGATAGAAGAAGAGCGCAAGAGAAAAGAAGCGGAAGAAAAGGCAAAAGCAGAAGCTGCGGAGAAGCAGAGAAAAGCGGCAGAGGCTTTGGCATTCCGTCAGATTCAGGAAGCAGAGCGCAAGAAAGCGGCAGCAGCCGGCGTGGAAGCTCCGTCATTTACGCAACCCGGTATGACGACGACTTCGGCCGGTGCGGCAGCGGCAGTTGCGGCAGCGAAGGCAGCGACAGAGCCCGGACCGTCTTCCACGGCACCCGGCAAGTCTTCCACGGGAGCACCCGCACCGAAGAGCAGCGTGACCGAGCAGGTAATTACGACAGCGCCGTCAGGAGAAGGCGGAAAGCTTACTTTCGCAGAATTCGAGAAGGCCGCAAAGAAGTTAAAGCTTCTTTTGGACAACGGCATCATCTCACAGGAAGAGTTCGACGAAGAAAAGAAGAAATTGGTTGCCAACATGGAGATCTGATTTCGGCATAAACGGAGAAATTGACCCGCTTGCCATTCCTTTTTTGGGAGTGTCGGGCGGGTTCTTTGTTCCTATGATAATGTATTTTCTTTTTCCGGTTGTTTATGCTATACTAAAAATGTTGTTTTGTGCATTGTTGCGAGGACTCTTCGAAGGTGCGGCAACATGAGATAAAAAAGAATGGGACTCGTCCGAACGAGGAATACCCACTACGGAGGATAACAGAATGAGTAAGGAACTGGCAAAGACATACGATCCGAAAGGAATGGAGGACCGTATCTATCAGAACTGGCTGGAGAAAAAATACTTCCATGCCGAGGTAGATCCGGAAAAGAAACCGTTTACGATCGTGATCCCGCCGCCGAATATCACGGGACAGCTTCATATGGGGCATGCCCTTGACAATACCATGCAAGACATCTTGATCCGCTTTAAGAGAATGCAGGGCTATAACGCACTCTGGCAGCCCGGTACGGACCATGCGTCCATCGCTACCGAGGTGAAGATCATCGAAAAACTCAAGGAAGAGGGCATTGACAAGCATGACCTCGGCCGTGACGGCTTTTTGGAGCGTGCATGGGAGTGGAAGAAGGAATACGGCGGACGTATCATCAGCCAGTTAAAGAAGCTCGGTTCTTCCTGTGACTGGGACAGAGAGCGTTTCACCATGGATGAGGGCTGCAACAAGGCCGTTACCGAGGTGTTCTGCAAGATGCACGAAAAGGGCTGGATCTACAAGGGGGCCCGCATCATCAACTGGTGTCCGGTCTGCAATACCTCGATCTCCGATGCGGAGGTTTTATATGAAGAGCAGCAGGGCCATTTCTGGCATATCAAATATCCGCTCGTGGATGAGAACGGACAGCCTTCGAAGACGGAGTTTTTGGAGTTTGCAACGACCCGTCCCGAGACCATGCTCGGTGATACCGCGGTAGCCGTTCATCCGGACGACGAGCGTTATACCTATCTGCACGGTCGTTCCGTATGGCTTCCGATCGTAAATAAGCCGATCCCCGTTGTGGAAGATGCCTACGTTGACATGGAATTCGGTACCGGTGTTGTAAAGATCACCCCCGGCCATGACCCGAACGACTTTGAGGTCGGAAAGCGCCATAACCTGGAAGTCATCAATATCTTAAATGATGACGCAACTGTCAATAAGAACGGCGGCAAGTACGAAGGCATGGACCGCTATGAAGCGCGTGCAGCCATCGTGGAAGAACTGGACAAAGAAGGTCTTCTGGTTGAGATCGAAGACTACAGCCATAATGTAGGTACACACGACAGATGTCAGACCACGGTAGAGCCCATGGTCAAAGAACAGTGGTTCGTGAAGATGGATGAGCTGATCAAGCCGGCGGTCAAGGCTGTAAAGGAAGGCGAGATCCGTCTGGTTCCCGAGCGTATGCAAAAGACCTACTTTAACTGGACAGACAATATTCGCGACTGGTGTATTTCCAGACAGTTGTGGTGGGGACACAGGATTCCCGCATATTACTGCGATGACTGCGGTGAGGTTGTCGTAGCCAAAGAAATGCCGAAGGTTTGCCCGAAGTGCGGCAAGACGCATTTTACACAGGATCCGGATACGCTGGATACCTGGTTTTCATCGGCGCTCTGGCCGTTCTCCACGCTGGGATGGCCCGAAAAGACGAAAGAACTGGAATACTTCTATCCGACTGACGTGCTTGTCACCGGATACGATATCATCTTCTTCTGGGTTATCCGCATGATCTTCTCCGGATACGAGCAGATGAACGAAAAGCCGTTTAAGACCGTTCTTTTCCACGGTCTGGTCAGAGACTCCAAGGGTCGGAAGATGAGTAAATCCTTAGGGAACGGTATCGATCCGTTGGAGATCATCGATCAGTACGGTGCGGATGCGCTTCGTCTGACGCTGATCACCGGTAATGCGCCCGGTAACGATATGCGTTTCTATGATGAGAGAGTACAGGCGAGCCGTAACTTTGCAAACAAGGTTTGGAATGCGTCCCGTTTCATCTTGATGAACATGGAAGGAAAGCAGATCCCGGCCGATGCCAAAGAGCACCTCGAGCCTGTGGATAAATGGATCTTAAGTAAGTTAAACCGCCTTGTCGCAGACGTTACCTCCAATATGGAAAAGTACGAGCTGGGTATTGCGGTACAGAAGGTATATGACTTCATTTGGGATGAGTTCTGCGACTGGTACATCGAGATGGTGAAACCGCGACTCTATAATTCCGACGATGCTGTCAGCCAGGGAGCTGCGTTATATACGTTAAAGACGGTTCTTTTGGATGCGCTTAAGCTTTTACATCCTTACATGCCGTTTATCACGGAAGAGATCTTCACAAGCTTAAAGAGTGCGGGAAGTCCGGAAACCGAAGAAGAATTGGAATCCATCATGATCTCGCCTTGGCCCGTAGAGAAGGCAGAGCGT
>JAILOQ010000083.1 GCA_024690725.1 Lachnospiraceae bacterium | reverse complement strand
GTCCGAGGAAAAGAAGATGTAATTTGCTTCTCCTTTAACTGTGTTGCAACCGCGTTTTACCAGTTCCGCCTCCAGTTCTTTTCGCTCCTCCCGGATGGATGCGGCCTGCTCTTTTATCAGATCCGCCTCTGAGAGTGCGATCACTCCGAGGCTCTCGGCAATGCCCGATACATTCCATTCCGGAAGCTGTGCGCGCAAAGCATTTGCGGTATCCCGCTTGGAACACAAGGCATAACCCAAGCGAACTCCCGGCATGGCAAACGCTTTTGTAAAGGCCCGGAGCACCACAAAGTTAGCATCGGCTAACATTTGACTTGCTACAGACCGCTCACCCGCGCGTTCCAAAAACACCAGAAAACATTCATCCGAAACAAACAGGCTTCCCGTCTCGATACAGGCGCTTACGATTTCCTTCAGTAACGCAGGATCGCACATGGCACCAACCGGATTGGACGGCTGTGCGAGCATCACGATGTCCGGCTTACTCTCCCGGATCTTAGACGGCACCGTGGACGCTATCGAAAAATCCGTCCCCTGTTCCATGTACCTCACATCGCAGGAAGCAGTCAAAAAGGCTCGTTCATATCCCGAAAAGGCAGGCGCTTGAAGCAGCACCTTCTTTTCCCGGTTAGCATGTGCTAACGCCATGATAAGTTCCGATGCTCCGCTCCCGACGACGATATGATCTTCACTGAGCGCTTCCCGCATCGGCGCAGCGGATGAAAGGTATGTTCTTTTTTCATATGCTGCGACGGCGCTTCGAAGTTCCCGATAGGACAGCGACGGATACGTTTCGCAGGATTCTTCCAAAGATGAAAGGGCGCACTTTACCTTTGGCGGCATGCCGTACGGATTCGTGTTCACGGAAAAATCCGAGCGGATCTCCCTGCCCCGGATCTGGCCTCCGTGCGCGGATACCGCAGGATCACCGATATGAAGTTTATACGCTTTCCCGTTATGTTCCATTGTAAAACCAGACTGCAATTCCACCGTTTCCTTCTTTCAGTCTATATTCATAATCTGTTTTTCTTCTCTTTTTTTCTCTCCCATAGCGGCTCCTATCTTTGCAATAACCACAAACAGCCGACGCGGCACAAAAGGCCGAACAAAAGCGTCAACACGCTCGTTACATACATCATTTGATTGGCACGCCGGATATCTTCCGGCTCGATCGGACGCGTCGCCTCTCCGATCACAGGTTTGTCCTTTTTCTTTCCGAAATACGAAGCAGGCCCTGCCAGGATAACTCCAAGGGCTCCCGCACAGGCACTTTCCGTCTGCGCACTGTTCGGGCTCTCATGCTTTCTTCTATCACGCTGCCAGATGCGAAGCGCTCCTTCCGCATCCTGTTTGCATATCGCAGCCGAAAGGATGAAGAATACCGCGGCAAGCCTTGCCGGAAGGAAATTCACAACATCATCGAGAATGGCAGCCGTTCTTCCGAAGTGAAGATACTGTTCGTTTTTGTACCCGATCATCGAATCCATGGTATTGACCGCTTTATACGCCATGGCAAGTGCCGGACCGCCGAGCATGAGGTAGAAAAGCGGTGCCACCACACCGTCCGTCGTATTCTCCGCCACGGTCTCGACCGTCGCGCGGATCACCCCCTGCTCATCCAGCGCTTCCGTATCCCGCCCGACAATGCGGGAAAGAGCGGTGCGCGCAAGCTTCACATTCGGAAGTGCAAAGTACACATTCATACTTTCTTTTTTCAGATCGTGCATCGCAAGGGCCGCATCGCAGATCAGCGCCGCGATCACAATATAAATCAGGGGATGCAAGAAACCGAAGGTTGCAAGAATCCCTAACGTAAAAAGAAAGGTCACGATCAAGACCGTAAAGGTCAGATAAGCGCCGTGCTTTTCCTTGCGCCTGTCATTATCCGCGGGCTGATACCAAAACGTTTCCAGCTTCGTGACCATCCGTCCGATAAAGCAGACGGGATGGTAGCCCCCGACAAAATCACCGAACGCCAGATCCAAAATAAAGCCCAATACGATCGCAACCGTATCCCATAGCAAAATATCATAAAGTGTGATCTGCTCCATTATTTGATCCTCTCCGGGATCCCGCAGTATATGCGCCAGACTTCCGTTGCCTCCCCGGTCAGCGCACAAAGTGTGCGTCCCACACTCTCACGATAATCCCTGTCCTCTTTGTTTATCGGCACGATCCCCATGCCGACTTCGTCACAGGAAACGATGAGATCACGACCCGGTAAAAGAAGGTCTGCTGCCGCTTTTTGTGGATTCTCTCCCGCTGCGATCTGTGCGCGGATGATCTCCTGATAGTTTACGACCGCCTTTGTATTATCGTTAGCCTCGGCTAACTTTTTGGTCGCCCCGTCCAGGATCTCTTCATCCGAGATCTTCCATCTTTCTTTTATAAATGCGCGCTTTCCCTGATATGCGCCGCCAATGACCAAAATCATACGATCCACCCCGCGATCACAAATCCCCAGATGCCAAGTAGCTCCGCCATACACAAAAACCAGCCGCTCAAATCTCCGCTGATGCCGCCGAATGCTTTACAAAGCACAAACCGAAAATAGATCATAAGAAGTAACAATAGCACCAGGACAAACAACGTCTCCGTCAGCGAAAGATACGCCATCACGCCCACACAAACAAGGCTTTGGGTAAGCAGCAAGACAAGGGCCGATTTCTTCGTCTTATCTCCGAGCAAACCGGTAAGCATGCCGTCCTTTTTTGCTTTTTCAAACGATTCTGCCGCCAGGCCGCTTAATGCTCTTGCAAGGACGAAAATGAGAAGGGATGCCCACAGACCTTCTTTGTCCGGGTCAGTCGAAAGATAGATCGATATCCCGGCAAAGGCCAAAAGCAAATAAAGGATCAGGCGTATCACACCAAAGGCACCCACGTGCGGATCCTTCAAGATCTGTTGCTTTTCTTCCGCTGTTTTATAAGAATTCGCTGCATCCGCCGTATCGATGAGACCGTCCAAATGGATCCCGCCCGTGACCAAAATCGGAACCGCCATGATCAATGCCGCAAGTGCCGTTTGCGGCACGGAAAACATGCGGGCCACCGTCAAAAGCCCCCACTCCAAAGCAGCGATCACAATGCCCACCAAGGGGAACGAGCAAATGGCATAGCGCGCACTCTTTTCATCCCAGACGATGCCCGGGATCGGTATTCTCGAATATACGGAAAACATGATCAGAATGCTTTTCATCTTACTTTCTCCTTTTGGGAATGGAATAGATCACTTCCCGGACTTCATCGGCCGCTTCGGCCAAAAGAGCGTTCAATCTTGCGAGTGCCGAAAGATAGAGCTTTGTCGTTTCATCATAATCCGCGCCGTCGGAAAACACCTCGTTTGTCACGATCACCAAATATTCGGAGGCTTCCCGAAGCTTTAATATCTCATCAAAAAGCGTTTGGGCAATGACCTCTGCCTCTCCTTCGGAAGACGCCGATTCTCCTTGGATTTCAGGAAGATGCGAAAACCTTCCCTTGTCGGAGAACATTTCGTTTGCTACCAGGTTCCCGATGTCTTCCAACAACACATTTTCGTTACAGGCGGGGCATGCTTTTCCGATCTCCTTCGGACATTCCACCGTTAGAAAGCCAAGTCCCGCGCGGGATTTTCTGTGCTTTTCGATCCGCGCCTTTGCTTCCGCTCCGCCGGGTTCCATCGTTGCCAGATACGTTTTCTTTGGTTTATCCAAAAACAGGCTTTCCGCATAGGCGGATTTTCCGCTCGCACTTCCGCCGACGACGAGTAGCATCATACGTCATACCTCCGGTAAGGTTCCATGGAAAGTTCGGAAAAAACGGTGTCCGTATGGTATACGGCCAGTGCCATCTGAAGAAGCGGAACGAGCATCACCGCACCGGTCCCCTCCCCTAGAGCAAGGTCCGCCGCGATCACGGGCGTGACACCGATCTCACGAAGGAGATAGTGCATCATCGGTTCCCGTCCGATGTGACTGGCCAGCATATACCGCTCACATCCCGGCACGATCCGCTTTGCCAAAAGTGCCGCAATCGCTGAGATCGCTCCGTCGATCACGACGGGAACGCCATGACAGGCACCGCCGATAAACAGACCGCACATCCCCGCGATATCCAATCCTCCCAGATTGCATAGAAGCGAAAACGCTTCTCCGGAAGTCGTAACAGGAACCTTTCCGTATCTGTAACGGGTCAGGCCGTAGGTCACCACATATTTTTTTCGTTCCAGTTTTGCATCACTGAGTCCGGCCCCGCGCCCGCATACGCTTTCCGCGGGCAACGCCAGCAAAGCCGCCGCAAGCGCCGCCGCTGTTGTCGTATTTCCGATCCCCATCTCTCCGGTCAAGAGCAGCTTCTTTTTTGCATCCGCACTTTCTTTGGCCAGGTCCCATCCGCACTGCAGGGCGGAAAGTACCTCCTCTTCCGTCATAGCCGGTTCTCTTAAAAAGTTCTTCGTGCCGCGCGCTGTTTTTCGCACGGTAAGGCCGGGAACCGAGATATCCGAAAGCATCCCGATATCCACCGGCACCGTCTCGACATGCGCAAGATCCGCCATCTTGCAGACACTGCTGTTATGCCCGGCCATACTCTTTGCCACTGCCGCCGTCACTTCCGCGCCGGACTGCGAAATTCCCTCTTCGATCACGCCGTTATCCGCACAGAAAATATACAACGTCGCAGGATCGATCCTTACATCCGTCGTTTTTTGCATCCCCGCAAGGAGCGTTACCATCGTCTCCAATTGTCCCAATCCGTCCAGGGGCTTTGCGATCGCATCCCATTTTTCTTTGGCTTGTGCCCTTGCCTGTTCATCGAAAGGCTCGACCATCGCCTTCCAGTCTTTTAAGCGTTCCATCTTCTCTCCGTTATATCTCGTTTCTATCGTTCCTTCCTGATCATTTAACGTTCCTTTGATTTTCCGGGCTTGTTACACATCCCGTTTTTCGGCATATTCCGCACAGGCCGAAATGAAGGCTCTTAGCATCTCTCCGTTTCCCGAAAGCCACAAATGCACAAAACCCGCATACATCGTCTTTGTCAGCACACAACCGTTCCACGCTTTCCCTGTCGGCTTTTTGCACGTTGCATCCTCCTGCACCCGGTCGGACAGATAATAATGAAACTCATGTCCCTTACAGACACTGCCCTTTCTTCCGAGCACCGAGTCCGTTTTCGTCTCCATGTTCACATAGCCGAACTGCCGTTGGAATCCCGCATAACGACAGGACGCATCCAATACGTTTGCCAGCGGGAATGTGTTTCCGTCCGGATCCGTCAAGTCTCTGTGCAGATATAAGAATCCGCCGCATTCCGCGATCATCGGAAGTCCTTCCCTTGCCGCTTCCCTGATACTAAAAAGCATCCCGGTGTTTTCGGAAAGCTGTTTTGCATGCAATTCCGGATAGCCTCCGGGTAAGATCACTCCGTCGCAGACGGGGAGTGTTTTATCCTTTAACGGACTGAACGAGATCAGTGTGCATCCTTCCCGTCGCAGGGCTTCTTTGTTCGCTTCGTAGATAAAGCAAAAAGCTTCATCCTCCGCGATCGCGATCCGCACGTTCTTGCGTCCTTCTTTTTTCGGCCGGTTCTCTTCCCGATCTTTTATAATGGGATCTTCCGTCTGATCCTGCACGTCGATCTCAGATGCTTCCCCAGCCAAAGAACAGATCCCTTCGATATCCGCATACCGCAAAAGCGCATCTGCCACGGCATCCACTTGTGCAAGGAACCGTTCTTTTTCCTCTGCGCGCCCACCGTCTACAGGAAGGACAAGTCCCAGATGCCTGCGCTCAAACCGGAGCGCTTCATCTTTCGGCAAACATCCCAAGGGAAGAAGCCCCATCTTCTTTACTTCGTCTTTGATATCGGCATACACCGAAGGGGCCATGCGGTTAAACAACACGCCCTTGATCCTGCGCCCTTCCGGTCGATAGGAACAAAAGCCGGACAGCTCCGCGAGCACACTTGCGCCGCGCCCCGCTCCGTCCACGATCAAAAGGACCGGTGTATCCGTAAGTGCCGCGATCTCCGATGGGGACGTCTTTCCCGTTATGCCAAGGCCGTCATAGTATCCCATAACGCCTTCGATCACGGAGATATCGGCATGCGCACTTCCCTTTATCAATTCCCGGACAAGCTCCTCTTTCGTACAAAAGAAACTGTCGAGATTACGTGACGCAACATCCAGCACTTCTCTATGGTAGATCGGATCGATGTAATCCGGTCCGCATTTGAATGCCGCGGGACTCTTTCCTTGCCTTTGCAAAAGTCTCAGTAAGCCACAGCTAACCGAAGTCTTTCCGCATCCGCTTTTGGTTCCCGCGATCATGATGCGTGATATCTTCATCTTTTATCCTTCTTTTTCAAATGTGATGACCCAGACGGGATTTTGCGCCTGCATCATATGATACGCGCCCACCTGCCCGGTACGTGTTACCGAAATCTGCGTATACTCCGCCTTGCAGCCAAAGATTTCTTCCGCCTCCTGCGCAGCCTGTAACGTCTCCGTGGAAACCGCCGTAACCACGATCCTTGCCAACGGATTCTTTGCATAGACTGTACGCATGATCTCGATCAGTGCTCCGCCGCTTCCGCCGATCATCACTGCATCCGGCTTCGGGAGATCTTTCAATGCCTCGGGCGCTTTCCCCAACACGACCTCGAGATTTTTGCAAAGGAATTTCTTTGCATTTTCTTTGATCAGCTCCACTGCCGCTTCTTTGCGTTCCACGGCATAGACCGATCCGTAGCAGGCCGCGATCGATGCTTCCACCGAAATACTGCCGGTCCCCGCGCCCACATCATAGACCGTGTCGTATTCTCCTATGGCAAGGCGGCTCATGCAAACGGCTCGTACCTCGCTCTTTGTCATCGGTACGGTCTTTACATCCGCCTTATCCTTCTTATCTGTTTCCTTTTTCTCTCCCCCGTCTGTTCGGACGTTCCGTATAAAATCTTCATCCCGAAGTCCGACGGTCCGTCTTCTTTGCGCATTCCTATCGATCAATAACACCGACAAGGGCTCGGAGGCGCTATCCTTTAATTCCCGGGCACTTCCCCTGATCAGACGCTCTCCTTCACATCCCAGATTCTCTCCGATACAGACGCGGAGGTCTCCGTAACCAAGCTCGCACAGTTGCCCAAGTACATCGCAAAATCCCTCGCCGCCGAGCAAAATGATCTTTCTCCCGCCGGCAAGCGCTTTGTAATAATTTTGTTTTCTTCCGTGCAGGGAGAAGATCGCGGCATCCTCCCAGGACACACCGGTCTTCGCACAAAGCGCCGAAACGGAAGAGATCCCCGGAAGGATCCGCACCGTTGCAAGTGCCGCAAGCTCCTTTGCATAAGAAGCGGCACCGCTGTAGAATCCGCTGTCTCCCGAAACAAGGAGCGCGATGTTTTCTTCCTCCGCCTCCGAAACAACCTGCGCGATGTTCTGCGCATGATATTCTGCCACAAATCGGGCATCTTCTTTCACAGAGCCCCGCAATGCATCCAAAAGGCGTTTTGCACCGATCACGAGGGTTGCATGTTCCATGGCCCAAAGGCCCTCTTTCGTCAATTGCTCCGCCGAACCGGTTCCGCAGCCAACGATCGAAACACTCTTTTTGTTCTCTTTTGCCAAGCGCTTTGCTTCTTCCATGGGTATTCCCTTATCTTCCTTCGGTCGTCGTATCACCAGACTCAGTGCACCTTCTTTTTTCGCCGCCGTCAATTTTTGCGCATATCCGCCCCGTGCGCCGGATTCCTTTGTCACCAAAACCTTTATGCCATACGTGCGAAGCAGCGCTCGGTTTTCCTCTTCCGAAAACGGTCCGATACCGGTAACGATCCTTTCCTTCGTAAGTCCCGCATTAAGCGCCACCGCCTCGTTTTCCTCTCCCGGCAGGATCCTGGCATAGACTTCCGGATTTTCACGGATCAGTCGGGAAAAGAACGTAAGCTCCTTGCTTCCCGTCGTAAGCAATACCGGAACGTCTAAAAACCGCTCACATAAAACAGCAGCCGCTTCCGTCGCGTTTTCCACTTCCAGATCTCCCGCTTCTTCCAAGGCATCCCGCAGAACGCGCACATAAGAAACGCCGCAGATCCCGCAAGCCTCTTTGATATTTGCGGAAACCTCCGTTGCATACGGATGGGTCGCATCCAAAACAAAGCGCGGCGTTAACCGCCAAAACTCCGTTTCCATATCCGCTTCCGTCAGTCTTCCGACATGCACCGAAACCGCTGTTTCATCCAGATACTCCGCGCCTGTCTTTGTTGCAACATACACATGGCAATCCCAGCCATTTTGGTAAGCCTCGGCTAACTCCCTTCCTTCCGAAGTACCGCCGAAGATCAAGATCGTATCAGCCATACTTGTTCAGGTAACCCCTTTCCGTCACCATCCGGTCTCCGACGCGCTTCGTCATCGAGTTTCCGATCAATACCACGGACTGCATATCCGTTTCGGCCTCGCCCAGTTCCGAAAGGGAGAGAATGCGTGTCTGTTCGCCTTCCCTGCCGATCCGGTCGGCGATCCCGCATACCGTATCCTTATCCTTTACCGTCAAAAGAAGGTCGCAGGCTTTTTTCAGATGATCCTTCCTGCCCTTACTTGACGGATTGTAGAGTGCAATGCAAAAATCCGCGTCCCCTGCGGCAAGCAATCGTTTCTCGATCACCTCCCATGGGGTCAAAAGATCGCTGAGACTGATAAAAGCAAGGTCATGCCCAAGAGGCGCACCGAGCAGTGCGGCACCCGCCAAAGCCGCCGTGACACCGGCAACAATGTGCACGTCGATCTCTTCCGTCTTGTTTCTGCGATCCAATATTTCCAAAAGCAGAGCAGCCATGCCATAGATCCCGGCATCTCCCGAACAGATCAGGGCCACATTCTTTCCCTCCTGCGCCAGATCGACCACGACTTCGCAACGAGCGATCTCTCCGCGCATCCCGGTCTCCAGATAATCTTTGTCCGGAAACAAGGGCTTCATAAGTGCCGTATAGCCCGTGTATCCTACCACCACATCGGCAGACGCTATGGCTTCCTCGGCTTCGTTTGTCATTCGCTTTCGGTCTCCCGGACCGAACCCTACCACATAGATCATATTCTATCCTCGCATAGGTATCTTACATACGGCGGCCGTTACGCCGTCCTTCGCAACTTTTCGCACTACGATCTCACCCTGTGATGCACAGACCGCACTGCGTTCACATACATTATCCGTCCCCACGGTTTCCTTTACAAAATCGGAGGGCGTAAACTCTCCGGCAACCTTCATCAGTTCCTCAGCGGAAAACGTAACGAATTCCGCCCGGAGCGACCGCGCCAGTTCCCTTATGCCGGCCTCCTCCTTTTTTACATCCACGGATGCGATCTTTCGGATCCTGCAGAGCGGGATCCCGGCTTCGGTAAGCACCTCTTTGATCACGGCTTCGAGTTCTTCCTTCCGCTTTCCTTTTTTGCACCCGATCCCGAGACAAAGATCTCTGGGGTAGAGTCTGCATTCCGTCAGAAACTGCGCGGGGCGAAAGGCGTCATCCGTGATCACGATCCCGATATCCGCCCATTCTTTTTCCGTGTCTTTGATCTGTTCTTTATACAGTCCTTCCCCCCACGTTCCCGTCGGAAAAGGAAAGACTTCTTTCAAATGCTCTTCGCAGGCAAACCCTACGGGTACCTGTGCAAGCAGCGCTCCCGATATTTCTTTGATCATCCCCGGATGGTCGATGCCCAATCCGTATTCCTTGGCATAGAGATCCACCGCGAATGTTCCGTGCCGATCGGTCGCCGTTGTGATCACGGCCTCGGCGCCAAAGATCGCTGCGATCCGGTTGGCCCATGCATTGGCACCACCTAAGTGTCCCGACAAAAGCGGGATCACGTAGGTTGCGGTATCGTCCATGGAAAGGATCGCCGGGTCATCCGTTTTCGACCGCAAAAACTCCGCAACGGTACGGATCGCAATTCCCGTCGCGCTGATATAAAGGATCGCATCCGTCCTCTCAAACAGATCCGCGATCAGCTCTTTTGTGTCGGAGAACAATACCTCATTTTTACACTGGTTAGCACCGGCTAACTCATTGTCTGTCCGATCATCTCTGTTTCCATCGCGCGTTACATGCGTCGCGTCCTTTGCATCATATGTTCTGCCTCCTCCTGTATGTGCCGAGGTACCCGCAGCATGACCGTCATGCAAAAAGAGCACGCAATCATCGCCCAGTGTCTTTATGATCCGCCGCCCCAATGCGGCACCGTCTTTTGTATATGCCAATATGGCAAGTTCAATCCTTTGCATCCCGATACCCCGTGGAAAAATGTGCATCATATAACTTCGAAAGTTCATAGTCATCGCCGAGCACATCCCCGACGATGATCAACGCCGTTTTGTTGATTCCCGCTTCTTCGGCCGCCTCGGGCAAAGCACCGAGCGTTGTTCGCACGACTTTTTGCTCCGGCCAGCTCGCTTTGTATACCAGGGCGCACTTTGTCTCTTCCGTATACGCACCCTTCAAAAGTTCCTCCCGTACCTCTTTGGTATAACCGGAACTTAAGAAAAGAACGAGGGTCGCACCGATTGCGGCCAGCTTCGCAAGTTCTTCTTTTTCCGGGACGGGCGTACGTCCCGCGATCCGGCTGACGATCACGGTCTGCGAAACGCCGGGAAGGGTATATTCCAAAGACAACGCAGCGGCCGCAGCCGACATGCTGCTCACACCAGGACAGACCTCCCAGGATATCCCGCATGCCTTCAGCGCATCCATCTGCTCTCGGATGGCACCGTAGATGGAAGGATCGCCGGTGTGTAACCGCACGGTCATCCTGCCGCTCTTTTCGGCTTCTTTTATCACATCGATCACTTCTTCGAGTGTCATCTTCGCACTGTCATAGATTTCCGTTTCTTCTTTACACACGGAAAGAAGCGCCGGGTTCACCAAGGATCCCGCGTAGATCACAACATCCGCTTCCTTAAGCAACCGCTCGCCGCGTACCGTGATAAGATCAGGCGCGCCCGATCCCGCCCCGACAAAATAGACCATCCTTCAACATCCTTTCCGCATTCTTTCCGATCGTGATCATTGTTTGATCCTGGGTATTTTCCCCGGTTTCATCCTCGCCTTTTTGCACTTCGTTTGCGCGATTTTTTACTTCCGTCGCATCGTTTCCCGCGGCGTTTTGATGGGAAAAGAACACAACACCTGTCGCGATCTTTCCATACACATGCCGATCCAGTGCCTCTTCGATGCGTTCGGCCAAGACTTCCATGGTCTCCGAAAGGAAGCCTTCCTCTCGCATCTTTTTGATCGCTTCCTCCGTTGTATTGCAGTAAAGTACCTTTTTGGCAAGCCCTTCCGGCCCTCCTGCCAAAAG
>JAILOQ010000030.1 GCA_024690725.1 Lachnospiraceae bacterium | reverse complement strand
GCATCGAGAAAGGATCAGTCGGATTGCTTTTTCGGACCGAATGTGATACAGATCTGCCGGCTGGCCGATGTGGTCTTTATGGCACTGCACGGTTCCAACGGTGAGGACGGCCGTATTCAGGCAGCCTTCGATCTGTTCGGGATTCCCTATACGGGAAGCGGCTATTTGGGCAGCGCGATCTCTATGGATAAGAATACAACAAAGATCTTTTTGAAGGATGCGGGCGTACCGACACCGCAGAGCATTCGGATCGATAAGGGCCAGGAGCAGTTCGAAGATCTGTTGAACCAGATCCACTATCCCTGTGTGGTAAAGCCTCTCTGCGGCGGTTCGAGCATCGGCGTATCGATCGTGGAGGATATCGGAGGCTTACAGGAAGCATTAAAGGATGCCTTCTTCTGGGAAGATTCGGTTCTCGTGGAAGACTACATCAAAGGAAGAGAATTCTCAATCGGCGTGATCTCGGGGCGTGCACTTCCGGTCATTGAGATCGCACCGATCCAAGGGTTTTATGACTATAAGAACAAGTATCAGGAAGGATCCACCGTTGAGACCTGTCCGGCGGCGATCTCTCCCAAAAAGACAAAGGAGATGCAGCAATATGCCGAGATGGCGGCGGATGCCGTTGGACTGGATAAGTACTGCCGTATCGACTTTATGATGAATGCGGACGGCGGGATCTACTGTCTGGAGATCAACACACTTCCGGGCATGACGCCCACGAGCTTGCTGCCGCAGGAAGCTGCTGTGGAGGGATGTGACTTCCCGGCACTTTGCGAGAAACTGATTCGGATTTCTTTGGAGAAGAAACATGCTTAAGAATATGACGCTTACCAATATAGCAAAGGCTGTGGGCGGAACGTTACTGGGTGCTAACGAACCGGATACCACCCAAATTTCGGGAGCCGTGATCGACAGCCGCCTGGTCAAAGAAGGGTTTCTTTTCTTTGCCGTCAAAGGCGAGCGCGTAGACGGCCACAAGTTTGTGGAGGATGTCTTTGAAAAGGGTGCAGCGTGTGTGATCGTGGAGGATGTTCCTGCCGATCCCAAAGGTCCCTACATTCAGGTGCCTTCGACGCTTCAGGCCTTAAAAGATGTCGCAGCCTTTTACAGAAAGCAGCTTTCCATTCCCATCGTCGGGATCACGGGCAGCGTGGGAAAGACCAGTACGAAGGAAATGATCGCTTCGGTCCTTTCGCAAAAGTACAATGTCTTAAAGACCGAAGGAAATTTCAATAACGAGATCGGTTTGCCGCTTACGATCCTTAGGATCCGTGAGGAGCATGAGGCAGCAGTCGTAGAGATGGGTATCTCCGATTTTGGGGAAATGCATCGCCTGGCGACGATCGCGCAGCCGGATATCAGTGTGATCACAAACATCGGCACCTGCCACTTGGAGTTTCTGGGCGACAGAGACGGTGTGTTAAAGGCAAAGACGGAGATGTTCGACCATCTGACAGAGCGCGGCACGGCCATCTTAAACGGCGATGACGATAAGCTTGCGACCATCACCGAGGTCAACGGAAAGAAGCCGTTCTTTTACGGTGTGAAAAAGCAGGGCAACGCAGTGGCAGAGCATATCAGTGCCTATGCGTCCAACGTTGTGGGCAGAGGCCTTGAAGGTATCACGGCTACCATTCATATGCCGGAGGATACCTTTACGGTGCACATCGGACTGCCGGGGATGCACAATGTCTACAATGCCATGGCAGCTGCATGCGTAGGGCGAGAGCTTTCTTTGACCGCGAAGGAGATCGCTGCGGGGATCAACAAGGCGACGACCATCAGTGGGCGCACCAACCTGATCCGGTTAAAACAAAACATCACGCTGATCGATGATTGCTATAACGCAAATCCGGTTTCCATGAAGGAAGCACTTGATATACTGAACCTGGCCAAGGGCCGTTCCATTGCGGTACTCGGTGATATGGGTGAGCTCGGTGCGGACGAGAAAGCGCTCCACCGCAGTGTGGGAGAGCACTTTGAACATCTTTCGATCGACGTTCTTTTTACCGTCGGTGAACTTTCCAAAGAGATCGCCGCCGGGGCAAAGAAGGTAACCGAAAAGACCGCGATCTATTCCTTCGATTCGAAGGATGTGATGATAAAAGAGCTGCTTGCTTGCATTTCACCGGGAGATGCGGTTTTGGTAAAGGCGTCACATTTCATGGATTTTCCGGCTGTTGTGGAAGCCGTGCGGGAAGCCTTCGGGGAAAAATAAGCGGATGCAAACGGAGAATGGATATGCTATAATATGTTCCGCGGGAACTGTCCCGGGATTCGAGTGAGGTGTTTTAAATGATTAAAGAAGTGTTTGAGTTGTTGATGCAGGTACACGAGGGAATGAGTATTCAGAGTATCGGTTTGATCGACGGATCCAAGGTGGAGAAGTCTTTGGTGGGTGACGGTGCGCATCAGGTGCAGACCACGGTCAAGCTACATGAGACCGATATTGGATTTGCGATCTTTCAGAAGAATATCCGTTCCAGTTATATCTACAATGATGAGATTACCGGTGAGACCCGCAAGATGACAAGGGTTGCGATCCCGTATGAGAATATTACTTATATGGAATTTACAGATGAGCTTGATGAGGATGAAGAAGATCCGATGATCACAAGCGCCGGCGTGATCCCGCAGAAGGCAGAGCCTGTGGAAGAGGTAAAGCCCGAGCCGGAAAAGAAGGCATTCAATCCCGATGAGATCCTTGCAAAATTCGGACTTAATGAGAATGGTGAGAAACTGACCGGTGACAGCGCAGGAGTATAAAGAACTGAAATTAAACGAAAAGACGACGGTTTGCTCGGCCGTTCTTTATCCCGACGGGGACATTAAGGAGTGCGTCAAGAGTCATTTGAAGACGATGATCCATACCCTGGGCAATGACATCTGGGATGAGATCCCGAAGGACGAAGCGCCGTTGTTCTGGCTGACGGCTTACATGGGCGTGGTTTTGATCGATTATGAGAACCAGCTCTACAGCGAAGAACTGACACCTGAGCAGGAACGTGCGTTGCGCATCCTCTATGATGCGGATGTGATCATGGAGAAACCGGCGAACATTCACTACGGCAACCGCTATCTGGGAATTGCAAGGGAGAGTTGAAATCTGTTTTTTTAGGTTGACATCACAGATAAAAACAGATAAAATGAATCTTGCGTGTTGACGCCCGATTACTTACGATCGGCGTTTCCGTATACGCAGGAATGGCGGAATTGGCAGACGCGCAGGCTTCAGGTGCCTGTGGTAGCAATATCGTGTGGGTTCAAGTCCCATTTCCTGCATGAAACAAGGACTTCCGAAGATGATTCGGGAGTCTTTTTTGTCTGACTTTTCGCTTTGAAAGAATGATGGAGAAATTTCCTTGACTTTTCTACTGAAACTAAGTATAATCAACATTGTTGAAAATTTCAGCACGCGGAAGTGTCGGAATTGGCAGACGAGCAAGACTAAGGATCTTGTGACCGCAAGGCCGTGTGGGTTCAAGTCCCATCTTCCGCATATTTTGAGAAATCCCCGATTTTCAAGGAATACACGCAAAGCCTTGTAAATGCGGGGTTTTTCTATTGCAAGAAAAATACACTCATATGAGGCTCTTTCATTTGGGATAGTTTTGAATTTATCGCCGATTGCCAAATTCGCGATGGAGCCGGACTGTTTCTTTGTAATTTTCGATCAGGAACTCACAGTTAGGTTCGATGTGTTCAATATCTCTATCAGTGATACATTTGATTAAACACCTTGGCAACAGAACACACTCTCTGCATTTATCGGGGATCAGTGGTTCCATCCAAATATGGTCGAGTGATTTCTTTAATAATCCATGCTTAACATCACCCGAGATAAATCTCTTGTCATTGATGATATGTTCACATCTATAAATACTACCGTCTGCTGCTATACACCAGTGATGTTCTAAACACCCCTCACAGCCATAGCATTTTACTGGATACTGTACCGGTCTTTTGATGTGTTTCTTCTCCTTATTGATATAATGCACTGTATCATGAAGTACCTTATTGTAATCATCAGTGTCTACTTTTGTTTTTCCTTC
>JAILOQ010000009.1 GCA_024690725.1 Lachnospiraceae bacterium | reverse complement strand
TCTCTTCGATCAGATCATAGGTCTCGCCTTCATAAGCCGCACCCACAACCTCGGAATCCGTACTTGCGGACTCACGGATACGAACGCTTTCGTTTACCTTGATCTTCTTACCGGATGACGTAGAAGTCGTCTCCGTTGCAGCTGTCTCCGTAGTCTCCGTTGCAGCTGTCTCCGTAGTCTCCGTTGCAGCCGCATCTGCGCTCTTAGCCTCAAGGTACTCGGACATGATAAATGCTTCCTGTCCGTTGTAATCCACCTTGGACCAGCCGTTCTCTCTGACTTCCAATCTGGTAAGCTCCGTACCGCCTTCTACCTGACCGAGCTTTTCAGCCTCGGTAGAATCGGACTGACGAACATTTACCTTTTCTTTTACCACAACCGTTTCCGTTGTAGGTGTTGCGGTCTCTGCAGCTGTCGCCGTAGTATCTTCGGTTGCCGCTGCCGTCGCATTTGCATTTTCGATCGCGGTATTGATCATCTCTGCCAATTGATCGACAAAGAGGTTTAACTTCACATCCGCACTTCTCGCATCCTGATAATCGGATGTTACCTGATTGAAGAGGTTGATCACATCTTCCTGCTGTGCGATCTCATTGATATAATTGGTCGTCGCCTCATCCCAGTTATCGGAATTGATATAAAGCGATCCGTCATCTCTCGTGCAGATATAGATGGTGGTAAGACCCGGAGCTCTGGTATCGATATCCACATATTTGATCTTATAATATGCGAATGTCACATAGCTTCCCTCGACGGGACCCGGCTGCTCATACACCACGATATCCTCAAACGCCTCAATGTACTGCGCCTGTGTCTCATACTTGATACGATCCGTATCGGTAAGATTGGACTTGATCGCAGCGATCGCATTCGTATCACCGGAAACCAAAGCATTGAAATAGTTGTTTACAAGATCGATGACACCCTGATTCGTGGACTCCACAAGACCGGGCTGGATCTCTGCCGTCTGTGTCTCTTCCGTCTCGGTATTACCGGAAACAGTGGTGCGATCCGGATTGGAATCATGCTTTACTACGACCACGATCACAATGATCAACAGAATGATCGCGATCACTCCCGCAAGAATATAAGGTAATTTACCATTGTCATCATGACCGAAATCACTGTCAAAATCCGATTCAAAATCGTCATCTAAATCATTTTCAAAATCATTATCAAAATCACTCATGATTTAAGGTCCTTTCTTTATAATGATGCTATTTTCCCGAAGCGTACCCGAGAGGAATCGAACCCCCATCGGCTGAACCGGAATCAGCTGTTTTATCCGTTAAACTACGGGTACAAATTGTTACAAAAATGTTACAACTTGTTTATAATATCATAAAACAACTGAGTTGACAAGTATTTAGCAAGGAATCTTCAATTCCCCCATACCCGCGTCATAGTAATACAAATGATCGCTCAAAACCTCTTCTCTCGCCACCTGCTCTTCATTGATCTGCGAGATGATGCTGTTCAATTCCTCATAATCCGTCCAGTCTCCCGACGGCATGACGATCACCTCATGTACAGAGCTGGGCAGAACGATAAAATCCCCGTTCATTTTCTCGGATACCTTCTGTAACAGCTTCGTATTGTAAAGCACTGCGGCACCGAAGTAATTCTCCCGGTTACTAAGGACAAACATATTCGGCTCCGCCACCTCTCCGAACGCCTCCTCACAGATGTTTTGCCCCATGAGGTCGCTCAACACCTTACAGATCCCCACACAGCTCGCATCCATGGTCTCCAGCGTATTCTTTATCGCCGTATCCATCAGCTCCGCCTTATCGATCCCCCAGAGCTCCAAATGGTTGTTTTCCACCTGAACGGAGCCTTGCACATTCTCGCCCATGGACTCCAAATGGTAAAAGAACACCACCGCCAGATCCAAAAACGGTATATGGGGCATACGCGCCAATCGCTCGGCATTCTCTTCATAATTAATGATCCGAAAACGCAGCCGCATTTTTGCTTTTTCGTAGTCGGAAAAATCGTCCACGTCAAATCCGGTATCATGATTATGTTCTTTCCACAGGCTTAGGATCTCTTCCGCGATCTCCTCGATCTCCCTTCCCTCGCTGTATTCACGAAAGGCCTCTTCCAAATGAATATCCGGCGAGATCATACTGCCCTCCTCCATAATGGTGACCGCCTGGTAGATGACACCGTTGTTTTTCCCGGTCTCGTGGAAATGCACCTTGGCGTGCTCCGGAATGATCTCGTTTAATGCCTCTTCCAATTTCTCTCTGAACTTTACAAATAATAATTCCTTCATGTTGAATTCCTTTCTCGGCCGATCGGCCCGACGTGAGGATCTTGCTCGATCCCATAGTTTGATTTGTTGAATGATAAACATGGCGAAGACGAACGCTTCACCGAAAAACAGATGGTAAACACAAAAAAAGGCAACAGTTCGAAAACTATTGCCTAAAGCTCTGATAGATATATGACCGAAAGATTAAACTCTGGACAGATACTCGCTGGTACGGGTATCGATCTTGATCTTGTCACCCTGGTTAACGAACAAGGGAACCAAAACCTGTGCGCCTGTCTCAACGATCGCCGGCTTTGTTGCGCCTGTAGCGGTATCACCCTTGAAACCGGGCTCTGTCTCAGTAATCTCAAGCTCTACGAATAACGGCGGCTCAACCGCAAATACGGCTCCGTTATGAGAACATACCTTACATACTTCGTTCTCTTTTACAAACTTCATCTCGTCTGCAATGTCAGCCTTGGGCAACTGGATCTGCTCATAGGTATCATTGTCCATGAAGTTGTAGAAATCGCCGTCATCATAAAGATACTGCATATCTTTTCTATCAATACGTGCAGCGGGGCACTTCTCGGTAGGACGGAATGTCTTCTCAACAACACCGCCACTCTTAATGTTTTTCAGTTTGGTACGAACAAATGCCGCGCCCTTTCCCGGCTTAACATGCTGGAATTCAATAATCTGAAATACATTGCCGTCTACTTCGACGGTCATACCGTTTCTGAAATCACCTGCTGAAATCATCCTAGTATCCTCCTGAAATTTAAAAACATAATTCTCAACTAGTTTATACTAAAGTAAAAACTTTTTCAATAAAAAATTAGGAATTTTCCAAAATATAATCCATGGCTTCCAAATAGCCTTGTAATCCATGGCCGTAAATCTGATGATCGCAGGCTTCCTTGGTCACGCTGACCTTACGGAACTCTTCTCTTTCCATAATATCGGAAATATGGATCTCAACCTTTTTCATGGTCGTTACGCTCGCGAGCGCATCGCGGATCGCGTAGCTGTAATGCGTATAGGCACCGGGATTGATCACGATCCCTTCGGTCCCATCGAAGTAGGCATCCTGGATCCTGTCGATGATGGCACCTTCGTGATTGCTTTGGAAGACTTCCACTTCACAACCGCAGTCCTTGGCCTTTTTTCCGATCATCTCCACCAGTCCGTCATAATTTGTCGTTCCGTATACACCTTTTTCGCGAATCCCCAAAAAGTTGATGTTCGGTCCGTTGATCACAAGTAATTTCATGTTTTCATCCTCTGTTTCTTTATATATATACGCTCCGTATCTTCACACGTTTCGTATTTTTTGCTTTCCGTGCATGACATATCAGACGATATGAACACAGCACGATCACGATTTCCTATACGTCTGCTTCCGGAAGATCGGTCGATACTGCGCCGCTTCCACCAGCTCCTCGAGCAAGGTGTCAAAGTCTTTCCCGTCCACATCGATGATGACATCCGCACATTCCTCATATACGGGGCCTCGTTCAGCGATCATGGCACGGATCTTGCCCATCGGATCGTCTCCCTGCAATAAAGGCCTTGTCGTATCATCCTTCAGTCTTTCGTATATCGTCTCCGGCTTGGCACGCAGATAGATCACACGTCCCAGGGTATGTAAAAGAACACGGTTCTCGGGCCGCATGGGAAGTCCGCCGCCCACGGAGATCACATGATCTCCCCGCTCCGTCGTGAGTCGTTTCAGACACTCCGTCTCCATCCAGCGAAAGCTCTCTTCGCCTTCTTCGGCAAAGATCTCGCTGATGGTTTTCTTTTGATGCTGCTCGATCCACTTATCGGTATCGATCATGGAGATGCGAAGCTTATAAGTCAGTTTTCTTCCGAGCGTCGTTTTCCCGCATCCCATATAGCCGATCAGAATCACATGATTCATACACATCCCCCTTTCGATTTCCCGTTCGTTTTTCGTTCGTTTCTTCTTTCGATTTCTGTCCCTTTTTTCTCTCAGCCACAATTGTCACACGGCATTTTTTTACTGCGCTTCGATCAATTTGCGTTCCACCGCTTTACAGAGCTCATCACCGACACTTACATCATTCCAGAGCTCATATGCCACAACCCCTTGATATAAGAGCATTTTCAGACCATTGAAGCCATTTGCTCCATTTTTCCGACACAACTGTAAGAACTTGGTCTCGGCGGGCTTATAGATCAGGTCGATACCCACCTCGAGTTGTTGATAAAACGCAGGATCATCCAATATGACATCTTCGTCATTCGGATGCAATCCAACGCTTGTGGATTGTACACACACAAATTTCTTTAGCGGCAGTTTTTCGTAGTCTGACATCGGCATCGGGATAATCCTCGCTCCGGTCTTCAAAGCCACTTCATCAGCGACTTCTTTCGCCTTTTCGTAAGTCCGGTTCAAAATGAATATCGTGTCAGCTTTCCTGTCAGCCATGAGGAATGCCACAGCACGAGCTGCACCACCCGCTCCGAGGAGGATCACATCTTTGCCGGCGATGTTTACACCTTCTTTTTCCATGGCGCGACCAAGGCCGGTCATATCCGTATTGTATCCCTTGTAGCCTCCGTCGATACGAACAAGGGTATTTACGGCACCGATATTTTCAGCCAGCGGATCGATCTCTTTCAAGAATGGGATCACATCGGACTTGTGCGGCACCGTTGCATTCATGCCGAGGACATTCAGTTCATACGCACCCTTTACGGCATCCCCGACCTGTCCCTTCTTTACATGAAACGGCACGTAAACCAGGTTATGGCCCATATGCTCCGCGATCGTATTATGAATGATCGGACTCAAGGTGTGCTCCACCGGATCCCCCATCAGTCCGCAAACTCGTGTTTTTCCGTCTATTGTCATCGTTCCGGTCTCCTGTCTTTCGGATACTCAATATGTTCCCTGTCGCATTTCTTCTTGTAAAAATGCATAACGATCGCTTCAAACCGACGTTTGATCACAATCTGGATCTCTTCTTTCTTTTCGATGGGATTGACTAAGATGCTGTGAATGCCGCAGCGCTTTGCGCCCCAGACATCCGTGAAAAGTTGATCGCCGATAAATACGGTCGTAGAAGGGACGGTGCCCATATTCTTCATCGCGGTCTCATATCCGCCCTTTGCAGGCTTATTGGCCTTATAGATATACTCCGCTCCCACAACGTCTTCGCAAAAGCTCTTAACGCGCGGCTCCTTGTTGTTGGAAAGCAGTGTGATGCGAAAGCCGATCGCATGCAGGCGCTCAAACAGTTCCTTTGCCCTCTCATCCGCCGGCGCTCCGTGCGGGACAAGGGTGTTGTCGATATCAAAGATCAGCGCGCGCTTACCCGCTTCGTACATCTTCTCAAACGGCAGGGCATAGGTTGATGCCACCCATTCATCGGGAAAAAATTTTTGAAACATACTAAACTCCTGATCGGTCGGTCACAGACACTCCGCATGATACGGATTCACACCGTGACCGGGCTAATCCCTATTATACCATGAAAGCATCGAAAGAATACAGGAAATTTGCCATCGAAAAAGCCCCACGGGTTCACTTTGGAGCAAACCCACGAGGCTTTAATACTGAGTCGGGTAAAACTTATTTGGGAATAACCACACCGTCTTCGGTTGCCATTCCGTTTGCGAACTTCTCGGTGTCTACGAAGAAGCGGTACTGATCGAGTACGCTTTCTTTCTTTACATCGCTTAACACCCGGTCCATATCCAGCAGGGAGATGTCGCTCTTCGTTCCGATGAAGTTCTGGGAATCTCCTGCATTTAAGGATAAGCTGATATCTTCAAGACTTGCAATGTGATGCTGTCTGTCAAATTCTTCTACTGTGGCAGGTAAGGAGAAATTCTGAGTCTCTGCTGCTTTCTTCTGCTCGTCCTGCTTTAAGACCTCAGTTACGTCTACCTGCTTGATGGATTCTGCACGATAGGTATTATAATAATTGTAGTTGTTGATTCCGCCGATACCCATATGCTTCACTCCTTTTCTAAAATCCGTTTTATGTAACCTAACGAGGTAATTTTGATTATACCTCTTTCAAAACTTCCTTGCAATATTAATATCGACATTTTCCCAAAAAACATAACCTATTTTCAAAAAAAATTTCGGATTTTTTTCAAAAAAATGATCTATACATATTCCGGTAAAGTACTCTAAAAAAAGGGCTCGTCAAACGACGAGCCCTTCTGCCATCTCATATTCCGTGAATCTCTTACAGACCGGACGGATCAACCATGAATGGTCTTGATCAGTTTTACCATATAGCAAGCGATACAAACGGTTACGCATGTGGTTGCTACGGAAGCAATTGCGCTACCGCCGATTACTGCAAGGACAGCACCTGCCAAATTGATCACGATCATCGTCCAAAGCAAGATCTTTGCTGCGGTTGCCTTACTTGCATCGTTTACCGCTACAAAGCACATCAGGCCCGTCAACAATACGAAACCACCGGATACATAAAAGGATGCCTTCACCGAAGGAACCAGGATTCCTTCCACAACGTAGATCGCTCCCATGACCATCTGAATGATCGCAAGGATTCTTAATGTTTTCTGTTCTTTACTCATAAGTCCCACCTCTTAAACATTTTTCTGAAAACTAGGTTTACATGTTCCAAAAATCATTATGCCATAAATTCTATATTTGTCAAATAAAACTTCGAGATCACGCATGTTTTCCCGTTTTCCCGATGCGGTCTCCAAGACCTGCGGCCGTAAGAAGTTGCTTCGTATACGCTTCTTTCGGTGTGAAGTAGATCCTGTCTCTTCTGGCCTGCTCTACGATCTCACCGTTTTTCATGATCATAACGTAGTCGCACATGTTATAGACCACGCGCAGATCATGGGAAATAAACAAGATGGAAATATCCATCTCCTGCTGAAGCTTCTTTAAAAGCGCAAGGATCTGGGCCTGTACGGTCACATCCAATGCCGAAACCGGCTCGTCTGCGATCAGCACCTTGGCTTCCTGCATCAAGGCAATACCGATGCTGACACGCTGGCGCTGCCCACCCGATAACTGATTGGGAAAGCGATCCATGTATTCCGCGGAAAGCCCTACCTTTTCCAGCATTTCCTGCGCACGCTTTTCCATTTCTTCCTTCGAAAAGCCACCGCGGATCCGCAGCGGTTCCTGCAGGAGCCACCCCACCTTATGCGCGGGATTTAAAGAGCCTGCCGGATCCTGAAATACCATGGCAACACCCTTCGGCGGCACTTCGATCGTGCCCTCGGTATCCTTTACGATACCGACCATGGACTTGGCCAGCGTACTCTTTCCGCTGCCACTCTCGCCCACCAGCCCGAAGACCTGGCCGGAACGGATCTCAAACGAAACATCCTTTAAGACCTGTTTTCTACCGAATCCGCCCTTTTTGTACTGCCTGTAGTAGCTGTTCAAATGTTCAATTTTTACCAGTACTTCTCTTTTCTTTGTTTCTTCCATAATCTTCTAACGATTGCAAAATACTTGTTTTACTTTTATACGATCACCGTCGGACTCTCGGCGGGCACATGCGGGATCGCATTGACCAGGCTCTTGGTATATTCCATCTCGGGATGCTCGAAGATCTGCTCGGCATTCCCGATTTCCACCATCTTTCCGTGCTGCATCACGATGACACGTTCACAAATCTGTTTTACCAGACTTAAGTCATGGGAAATGAACAAGATCGACGTATTCATCTCCTTGTTCATCTTCAATAACAGTTCGATGATCTGCGCCTGGATCGTTACGTCCAAGGCCGTGGTCGGCTCATCCGCGATCAATATCTGCGGATTGCAGATCATGGCTGCGGCGATCATCACACGTTGGCGCATACCACCGGAAAGCTCGTGCGGATACTTATCGTATACGCTCTCCTCCAGTTCACATTCCCGCAAAATGGAAAGTGCCGCTTCTTTTCTCACTTCCTTCGTCATATCCTTGTGATGGATCCTGAGGCTTTCCGTCACCTGCCATCCGATCGTCTTTACGGGATTTAAGCTCGTCATCGGTTCCTGGAAGATGATACTGATCTCATCTCCCTGTAAGGAACGCAGCGTATCACGATCGCAGTTTAACAGATTCACACCGCCAAAGAGGATTTCCCCCTGCTTTTCCATATCCTTACGGCTCAAAAGACCTGCGATCGCAAGGGCCGTCATACTCTTTCCGGAACCGGATTCGCCCACGATCCCCAGGATCTCACCGGGAGCCAGCGTAAAATTCACATCACTTACGACACGCTCCGGACGCTCATGATCGTGAAACTCAATATTCAGATGTTTGACTTCGAGTACCTGCCGCTCCATACGGCTCCTTTCTGCTAACTATTTGTCTTCACTCACACCGTCCGCAAGCAACGCAAATCCCAGGATCATGAGTGCCATGACCACACCGGGAAAGATACACAACAGCGGATCCTTATATAAAAATGTCTGTGCATCCGATAACATCGCACCGAGACTGGCCTCCGGGGGCTGCACCCCGATACCCAGATACGAAAGTCCCGCTTCCGCGATCACGGCATTGTTAAAGCCGATGATGACGGAGGATAAGATCACGGGAAATGCATTGGGCAGGATATGCACGAACATGATGCGAAGCGAGCTCGCTCCCATCAGCTCCGCCGCAAGGCAATAATCCCTGTTCTTTTGCTTCATGAATTCCGAGCGCACGAGACGCGCAAAGCTCGGTACAAAGGCGATACCAAGCGCCAGGATCACCTGATACTTGCCCGGTCCGATCAAACTGATCACGATCAGCGCCATAAAGATCGAAGGAAAGGCAAAGATCACGTCGTTGCAGCGCATGATGATCTCATCCAGCCATCCGCCGTAATAGCCGCAAAGACCGCCCAAAAGGATACCCACGATCGTTCCGATGGCAACCGTTCCGACCGAAACGATGAAGGTGTTTCCGACGCCCTGCAGGATCCTCGAAAAGACATCGCGGCCGAAATTATCGCAGCCGAACGGATGCGCAAGCGACGGACGTGCGAATTTTAATGCCGTATTCATGGCATTGGGATCGTAGGGTGTCTTGATCCACCCCCACACCACCATGATCAGCATAAGTCCGACCAAAACGGCACCGATTATGAAGTTTAAGCTTTTTCTCTTCTTCTTCATAAACACTCTCTAATTCTCGCGCATGCGCGGATCGATAATGCGATAGAGCACATCCACGAGGAAATTGATAAATACGACCAAAAAGGCAATGAGCATGATGATCGCTTCCACCACCGGATAATCTCTGTTGGAAATGGACGTCAAAAGAATGCGCCCAATGCCCGGAATGTTGAACACCTGCTCGATGATGATGGAGCCCGCCACCATATCCGAAAGCGTCATTCCGAAAAACGTGATCACGGGGATCATCGCATTTTTAAGTACATGGCGATACAGTACCTGCATGGTCCGATTTCCCCTGCTGTATGCGGTCCTGACGTAATCCTGGGGCCACTGCTCCAAAATAGACGTCCGAAGGAGCTTCACACACATCGCGACCTTCGGGATCGCGATCGCAATGGCGGGAAAGATCATATAGTTTATGAACTTTCCGACATCCTTCGTATAGGACACAAAGCCGCCCGGCGTGAATGCCCGCAAGGCAACACCAAAGATCAGTGTGATGATGATACCGGAAAAGAACGGCGGAATCGCCATAAACAATTGATTGATGACCTGAATGGCGCGATCGAGGAATTTCCCCTGATATCGTGTTGCCAGGATCCCCACCGGGATCGAAACGAGAACGATCAGAACAAATGCCATTAACACCATCGTAACCGTGATCGGAAGCTTTCCGGCAAGCATGGAGCTGACGCTCTTTCCATAGCTGTAGGAATCTCCCATATCACCTCTTAAGAACGAAAACAGCCAGTCGAAGTACCGGACAAAGAACGGCCGGTTAAGCCCCATCTGTTCCCGCAGTGCCTCCACTCGCTCCGGCGTTGCCTGCGTGCCGAGTTTTGACGTCGCGGCATCTCCCGGAATGAGATCAAAGGCCAAAAAAACAAGGAAGGACACAATGAGCAATGTGATCAGCATAGATGCAAATTTCTTCAACAATTGCTTCATGTATCCTTCCTCCTTATTTCTTTGTAGGTATTACTGCTCTACAGGCTTGATCTTTGCAAGATCCTGTACGTATAACGGGTAGAACACATAGCCCGTGTATTTCTTGTTCATGGCAACAAACTCAGCCATATCCTGGATGTATACGTTTGCTGCGGTATCGCTTAAGATCTGCTGGCACTTCTTATAAGCTTCGGTCTTTGCGGCATCGTCCGTTGTTGCAACGGCTTCGGCGTAAGCCGCATCATAGTCCGCATTGCTGTAGTTTATGAAGTTATTGCCTGCTTCCGACTGGAATCTGGAAAGCAATGCGCCGGGTGTTAAGTTGGACGCATCCACACCGATCACGGTAGACGTGAAGTTACGTGCGGAATATACATCGCTCAACCAGCTGTCCCACTCAATGAGTTCGATATTTGCGGTAACACCGATCTTCTTATACTGCTCAACCAATACCTGTGCCGTATCGATGTGCGGCTGGTAGTTGGACGGAACGGTGATCGTAAACGTAAAACCGTCCGGATATCCGGCTTCCGCAAGAAGCTGCTTTGCCTTCTCGATATCCGTAGGATATGCTCCGCTAAGATCCGTATAATACTTACCGAATGCCGGGAACATGGAAGATCCGATCGGTGAACCCTTTCCGTCAGAGGTAAGATCCAATACTTCCGGTACATCGGTCGCATAGCAAAGTGCCTGACGTACTCTCTCATCCGTAAACGGCTCTACCTTATTGTTTAAGTAAAGAGCCTGTACCAGGTTCATGGTTCCTTCGTAGATCTGATAATCATCGGAAAGCTGTGATACCTGATCGGAAGACAGTCTTGCGAAGAAATCAATGGAACCGCCGTTTAATCCGGTTACGATCGCATCTGCATCGGCTACGATACGAATGGTCACATCATCGATGTAAGCCGGCTCACCCCAGTAGTTTTCGTTCTTTTCCAGGATCACTTCTTCCTGCGGAACCCAGGATACATACTTGTAAGGGCCTGTTCCCACGGGATGCTCATTTAAATCCTCGACAGACTTCGGAACGATCGCCGTCGTCATATTTGCCAGAAACTCCGTATCCGGCTGAACGAGCGTAACTACGATCGTCTTGTCATCCGGGGTCTCAACGCTCTCAATATTGGAAAACGCCGGTACCAACGGATCTCCTGCTGTGGTATCGGCGCATCTATCAAGTGAATACTTAACATCCTCTACCGTTACCGTAGAACCGTCATGAAACTTAACTCCTTCGCGCAACGTAAACGTATACGTCTTACCGTCGGCTCCGGGTACTACCTCACTGGCAACAGCAGGGACAAGATTACCCTCACTATCCGGCTTTACCAGTCCTTCATAAATATTGAAGAGGATCTCCTTGGTTCCTGCAGCCACAGCTGTATGTGGGTCAAGACTGTCGAGATCTTGCGGAATACCGATGGTAATCGAAGAAGAAGCCGTTCCTTTCTTGTCGCCCGAGCCACAAGCGCTCAGTGCAATAGTAAGTGTCGTTAACACAACAGCAAAAGCAAATTTCTTTAACCTTTTCATGTGTTTACTTCCTTTCTTTTGTTTGTATGAAATTGTAAAGGTTCGGATAAATAATCCTCGTTCATTGTATACAAAGCCCTTGGGCATTGCAAGTATAAAATCAAGTACAATCCACACAGATCTACTGCGCTTCCTGCTCTTCCTTATATCGGTGATACTCCACCATGCCGCGGCGCACAAATTCCTGCAGCATGATCATGATCAGGAGGAATAAGAGCACCTGTTTCAGCGAAAACGGCCCTAACATCCACCTTCCGAACGGCATATCCCAAAGCGCATGCATGGAAAGCGGCAAGAGAAAGTACAGTAAGAAGTTCGGAAAGAACATCTGATACATACGGAAGGGTTTCTTTTTACAGGCCCACACAAGGGCTGCCGCCGTATAAGCCGCCCAGGCGATCTCGGATCCGGAGAGAAATACCACGCGGTGGAAGATCGCATTCAACAGATCGTCATAACCGACCCGCACCATCCGGCCAAAGATATAGCCCACGGCTTCAAACACCGCAAAGCCCGCACCGATCGAGGCTCCCATAAACACCGCTTCCAAGATCAGGACTCGCCTGCGCCGTAAAAGAAGGGCAAAGGCGATCAGTAAAAGCTTTAACAGCTCCGCGATCGCGCCATAACAAAATGCCTGCAGATTCGTTACCTGCCTGCCGGTCGTGGGCTTTATCAAAAACGCCATCAACGTATATGCCGCACCGCCAAAGAAAATCTGCATCACCGTTTGGGACGCATTGCTTCGATGCAGAGGATCCGCCTCATAAAAATAAAACATCATCAAAACGGACAGTGCCGCAGAACCGAAGCACACCAGCATCGGCATAAAGCTGTTGTTGGGCTTCAGATAGTACACAACGCCCATCGCAATATATAAAACAACAAATACAAGCGCTTCCTTATATTTCCAAATACAACGGTGCCGAAGCTCCTTCATCTCCCCCGAGATATCGGGTTTTCCGAGCTTCTTGATCTTTTCGACATCGGAATTGGCCGACTGCAGTGTCTGTGCCCGCATTTGCTCGATCATGGCTTCCGTTGCCGGATTCATCTTTTCTTCCGTTTTTTCAAGCTCCGGCACAGCTTCCACAGCCGGTTCCTGCCCGGGTTTTTTCTTGATATACTTATCCTTACAGCGGTTGCAGATCAGCGATTCATTGTCGCATTCCTTCTGACAGATCGCGCATTTCGCCTTCTCCCCGGTATTCTCCAAGAGCTTTCCGAGCTCCTTCACATAGCGCTGCCCGAACGGTGTCGTCAGATTGTAATCTCCGGAACTGACGCGTTCATAGATCGTCTGCACCTCGCTCAGATTGTCAAACTGGATCTGCGAATTCAACTGCAGAACCTGCCGTAATTCATTTTTTACATGTCGCTTTTGCCTATCGTCCATTACCAATTCCCCTGTAATGCCTCAAGTATTTATGTCTCTTCTGTCAATCGCAAGGCTGACAGATCACGCCTCCGCCGAGCACCTCGTCTCCGTCGTATAACACAACGGCCTGTCCACGGGTGATGGCGCGTTGCGGTTCGTCGAATTCCACGATCAACCGATCGCCCTCCATATATGCCGTTGCCGGCTGTTCCGTGTGCCGGTAGCGTATCTTCGCCAAAACCTTTCGCGGCGCATCAAACGCTTCGCCGGAAATGATATTTACGTTTCTTGCCGTAAGCCTCGTGTGAAAAAGATCTTCGTTTGTGCCGAGGATCACCGTGTTATCCTCCGGTCGGATATCGATCACATACAAGGGATGGGAATACGCGATCCCCAGGCCTTTTCGCTGCCCGATCGTGTAGTGGACATAGCCTTTGTGCCGGCCCATGACATTCCCTTCTTTGTCCAGGAAGTCGCCCTCCGGATAAGCGCGCTTCCGAAAGCGCTCCATGAAGGAGACATAGTCCCCGTCCGGGACAAAGCAGATGTCCTGGCTATCGTGCTTTTTTGCGTTGACGAAACCGTTTTCCTCTGCGATCTCGCGGGCCCTTTCCTTCGTCAGGCCGCCTAAGGGAAAGCGGGTATGCGCCAGCTGCTCCTGCGTCAGAGTATATAACACATAGCTTTGATCCTTTGCGGGATCTACGGCTTTTCTTAACTGCCAGAGGTTCTTTCCCTCATCAAAAACTACCTGCGCATAATGCCCTGTTACCAGAACGTCACACCCAAGCTCTTCCATTTCTTTATATAAATGTTGGAATTTAAAGCACCGATTGCATTCGATGCAGGGATTCGGCGTCTCACCACGCTCATAACAAGCCACAAACGGCTCGATCACTTCATCCCGAAACAGATTTTCGTAATGAAAAATATGATAAGGCATGCCAAGTGTCTCCGTCACACTTCTCGCGTCCTGCATATCCTTTAAGGAA
>JAILOQ010000175.1 GCA_024690725.1 Lachnospiraceae bacterium | reverse complement strand
AGCCGCTTGCGGGAATCCGGCAAACAGATCATCGGCATGGGAGAGACGAAAACGCCCGAAGCATTCGTCAGTGCCTGCGACCGATTTATATACTTGAACACGATCTCCGGAAACCGTGCGGATGAAAAGGAAAACAAACGTATCCGTCCGATGAAGGTTATTGAAGCTGCGATCGTGGAGATTTTGGACGAAAACGAAGATTCCGGTAAGAGCGAGACCAATATCGGCGAAGTGGGAAGCCGCTTATTGAAGCGTTATCCCGACTTTGATATCCGAAATTACGGCTATAAGAAATTCTCCAGTTTCTGCGAGAATCTCAAATCCGTGGAAGTACACAGAAACAACAATATCGTGTCTCTCACGGCCAAGAATACGGCGGACCGTTCGAACGAGAAGACGAAGAATACCCCGAAGAATAAGTCGAAAAAATAAGGAAAATGCCTATGAGAATGTATGACTTGATCCTAAAGAAAAGAAACGGCGGAAAGCTCACCGAAGATGAGATCCGGACCATGATCACGGATTACACGAACGGATCGATCCCGGATTACCAGATGTCTGCGATGATGATGGCAATCTATTTTAACGGTCTCGACAAAGACGAGACCTTGTGGATGACACTTGCCATGGAGCACAGCGGAGAAGTTCTGGATCTGTCTTCCATTAAAGGGATCAAAGCCGATAAGCACAGTACCGGCGGTGTCGGTGACAAGACAAGTCTTGCGGTGACCCCCATGGTTGCTGTCTGCGGGCTTAAGATCGCAAAGATGAGCGGCCGAGGATTGGGGCATACGGGAGGTACCATAGATAAACTCGAAAGCATTCCCGGCTTTTCCACAGACTTAACGCCGGAACATTTTGTAAATCAGGTAAATGACATTGGCATTGCCATTATGGGACAGACAAAAGACTTAGCTCCCGCAGATAAAAAGCTTTACGCCCTTCGCGATGTGACGGCTACGGTCGATCAGATGTCGTTGATCGCAAGCTCCATTATGAGCAAGAAACTGGCCAGCAATGCCGACGTCATTGTTTTGGATGTAAAGACCGGTTCCGGTGCGTTTATGAAATCATTGGAAGATGCGAAGGCTCTCGCAAAAGAGATGACCGAGATCGGCCACGGTGCCGGAAAAGTCACCAAGGCCGTGATCAGCAACATGGATCAACCTTTGGGCCGGGCAGTCGGAAATGCGATCGAAGTTCGGGAGGCGATCGATACCTTAAACGGTGAAGGTCCCGAAGATTTCACAAAACTGGTATTTACCATCGGAAGTCAATTGCTGATCGCAAGCGGGATGTATGATAACGAATCCGATGCGAAGGCCGCGCTTCAAAAAGTGATCGACGACGGATCGGCGCTTAATAAATTTGCTGCTTTTGTAAAGGCACAAGGCGGAGACGAATCCTATGTCTATCATCCCGAAAACCTGCCCTGTGCAAAGCTTACGGTTCCCGTTGTTGCCGAACGCGACGGTTATATAAAAGCGATGGATTGCGAAAAGATCGGACTTACCTCCTTGATCTTGGGCGGTGGGCGTGTCACAAAGGAGAGTGCCATCGATCTTTCCGTAGGTCTTACGATCGAAGCGAAGGTCGGTGACTATGTAAAGAAAGGCGAGACACTTGCTGTTTTGTACGCAAACGACGAAGCAAAAGCGAAGGAGGCCGGAGAGACCTATCGGAACGCCCTTACCATCGTTGATGAAGCTTGCGAGAAGCAGAAGATCATTTTGGATATGATCTGAAAAAGGAGATTGTGATTGAACGATTTTAGAATGACCTTGGATCTGGACACAAATGAACTCAGACAATTGTTCGGTACCAATGATACATATATTCGCAAAGTGGAAAAAGAATACGATGTTTCCGTGATCAATCGTGACGGAGTGATACGGATCGTCGGCGAAGAAGATGATGTAAAGCGTGCCCATCGTCTGTTGAAAGAGTTAAAGGATATCACGAACAAAGGACAGGAGATTGAAGAACAGAAACTCGATTATGCGATGATGATGAGTCGTGAAAACGAAGACGACGGCCTGCTTGAAATGGACGCAAACGTTATCTGCCATACGGTCGCAGGAAAACCCGTTATGCCGAAAACACAAGGGCAGAAAGCCTATGTGAAGGCAATGAAGGAACATATGATCGTGTTTGGACTCGGTCCCGCCGGAACAGGTAAGACGTATCTTGCCATGGCCATGGCGATCACGGCATTTAAGAACAACGAAGTGCAAAGGATCATTTTAACGAGACCGGCGATCGAAGCCGGTGAAAAACTGGGCTTTTTGCCCGGAGATCTGCAAAGCAAGATCGATCCTTATTTAAGACCTTTATATGATGCGCTGTATCAGATCATGGGTGCGGAATCCTTCCAGAAGAACATGGAAAAAGGTTTGATCGAGGTTGCGCCGCTTGCTTATATGCGTGGCCGTACCCTGGATAATGCTTACATCATCTTAGATGAAGCACAGAATACGACGGAAGCACAAATGAAAATGTTTCTGACGCGTATCGGTTTCGGTTCAAAGGTCGTCATTACCGGAGACCGAAGCCAGAAAGACTTGGTAAAGACGGTGCGAAGCGGACTGGATGTAGCCGTTTCCGTTCTTTCCAAAGTCGATGAGATCGCATTTTGCAATCTGACCAGTCGCGATGTCGTGCGTCACCCTCTGGTACAAAAGATCGTAAAGGCATACGAAGATTACGAAGAATCCCAAAAGAAATTCGGAAAGAGCAAGAGTGAAGATGGCAAGGGAAGAAGGAAGTTCAAAAAATCATAATCGCATTCTGGTTTTAAACCTTGTGGTCAGTGAGATCGCATTTATTTGCTATGCCGTTGTATCTCTTTTGATCGGGAATACACTGGATGTAAAGACGGTTTTATTGCGGATCCTCTTTGGTGTGATCGCAGGTGCCGTAGTACCATGTGCCTATTACTGGGCAGATGAAAACGAGCATCTGTTTTCCTGGAACCGCATTCACTTTTTGCGATTTACGGTTTTGACGGCCGTTGCTTTGTTTGCAACGCTCGGCTTATTAAAACTTCCCGTATCGGCGTATCCGTTTGCTTTATTCGGCATTATGCTCGTTCTGTATTCTGACAGTTTTACGGGAATTTTGGTTTATTCCCTCACGTTGATCGGGTTCTCATTTTGCTATGCGGACCGGTTGGATCCGTTCTTTATCCCGGTACTTCTGTTCATCGGGGGATGCGGATGCGTCCTGTTTGCAAACACGAAGAGATCCTTCCGCTATATGGGATCCCTTTTGCTGTTTTTGGTCCTTCAATTATTGACGATCGGAATCTATGCGGTATCGACTAAGCTTTCTTTTTCCGGAGGTGAGATCCTGCTGCATTTATTGATCTCTACCGTCAGTTGTACAGTTATCCTGCTTTTGTGGTTTTCCGTTTTCGCGAAAGGAAACCTGTATTTGCACGATGATCTGTATTCCGAGATCAACGATACGGAGCATGAACTTTTAACGAAGTTAAAGACGATCGATAACGATGCATACTTTCATGCGATCCATACCGCATATCTTGCGGAAAAATGTGCCTATCGCATCGACTGTGACATGCCGCTGACAAAAGCCGGCGGATACTATCACAGGATCGGCCTGTTGCAGGGAAAAGACACGTTGCAAAACGCCTTGCTGGTCTGTACCGCGCATCATTTCCCGCCGGAGCTCATAGAACTGTTAAAAGAATACGGTTCCAAAAATGCCAAGCGCATCTCAAGAGAAGCGGCCATCGTTCAGATCAGTGATGCCATGGTCAGCAGTGTGAGTTTCCTCTATTCCAAGGATAAGAGTACTCCGCTTGATTATGGCAAGATTGTAGACGTCATCATTCGCAAAAAGACCGAGAGCGGCGATTGGAATAATTGTGAACTGACCTTTCGTGAATTAAACGAGATCAAGAAAGTTTTGATCGGAGAAAAGCATTATTATGACTTTTTACGTTGAAAATGAAGTAAATGCAACCTTTCCCTTTGATGTGGAAGAGACCGTAAACCTTGTCTTATCTTCGGGACTTTCCTTTGAGAAGGTGCCGTATGACGCGACCGTAAATATCCTGATCACGGATAAAGAAGGCATCCGGGAATATAACAGAACCTATCGGGATATCGACAAGGAAACCGACGTTTTAAGCTTCCCCGCAGTAGATTACGACAGTCCCTGCGATTTTTCGTATGTCAAAAAGGATCCGAATGCCTATATGGATATGGACACGAACGAATTGATCCTTGGTGACATGATCTTATGTGCCGAGCGGGTAAAAGAACAGGCTTTGGAATACGGACACAGTGAACTGCGCGAATTCTCATTTCTTTTAACGCACAGTCTCTTGCATCTTTTGGGCTACGACCACATGGAAAAAGAAGAGGAGCGCATCATGTTCGCACATCAGGAAGACATACTAAAAGAATTGAACATTACAAGATAGGAACTACTATGACAGCTTCAAAAAGAAAAGACAAAGGACTCGCCGGATATGCCATCATCCTTGTTCTTTGCGTTTTTACGAAATATATCATGTTGCATCATCGGGGCGAAAACAATTCGTTGCAGTTGTATCTGACGAATTTTGTTTTTGTTTATCTTTTTGCCCTGATGATCTTTTATACGTTATTTAAAACCGTTACGCGCATGGTCTATTATCGGAAGATGCGCGATCAATACCGAAATGCGGCGCAGATGATACATTCCGGATTTATCTTAAGTTTCATCCTTTCTCTCATCTGCATCGGCGGCATGTTCTTTTTATCTCCCCGTATCACGATACATCTGTTTAAAATGGACGGTTACGGAAGAGCAACGTATCTGGTGTTTGCGGGGACCACACTTTTGTTATTTGCGTGTGCCGTATTATCCGGTTGGTTTTCGGGATTTCGTATCCTTTCCCGTATCCATCCGGCGATCCTGATCTTTTCGATCTCGGATCTGTTATTCAGTCTGACCTTTATGATCATCGCAACGAACAAAGGAAAGATCCATGCGGCTCTGTTACACGATGAACTTATCGTTTCCGCTTTTGCATCTTTGGGTGCGGCACTGGGCCTGGCCTTTAGTTTGTTCCTCACCTTTGTCTGGATCGTTGTCATGACCTTCCATTACAAGCGCAAGCTATCGAATCATATCGAGGTGGATTACAGCCGTTTGGAGGAGTCCGTATTCCAACAGATCTTTGCCATGTTTTACGGTATTCTGACTCCGTTTTCCGAAGGGATCATCATGTTCGGATTTTTTATCTTCAATACCTGGCTGTATTTTACGAGAACATTGGAGGAAGCTCCATATCAGCTCTACGGCGCTTATTTATACGATCACCTTCTGTGGTTTGTCATCTTTTTGATCCCGACCGCTGTCATTGCAAAGCGCATGGAGAATCCGTTGTTCCAATGCTTTAAAAACGGTGACCGTATGCAGGGCGGACAGCGCATGCTTTATACTTTAAAACAGTTTTTGGCGATCGTAATGCCCGGGATCTTCGTGGTTTTTGCGATCTATCCGATGTTGGATTCCGCCTTTTTCGGGACAGAAAGCATTCCGTTTTCCATGCGCATATGGAATACCTTATTTGTCACTCTGTTTTTGATACAGCTTTTGCTTTTGTATATGTGTTACGCATGCGGAAAGACAAATATCCAGATTTTGATCGGACTGGGAATGTTCGTTTTACAATCCGTGATCAGTCTGTTTTTGCTTCATAAAAACGCAACGATACAGATGTTTTTGATCTGCAATCTGATCTTTGTTCTTCTGTTGAATCTTGCGTATTATCTGATCTTGTATCGAAAGTTCTGTTACAGAAAAAGACTGATCCGACATCTGGTCATGCCTCTGGCCTCTGCCGTAGCGGCACTGGTTACCGCTGCGCTTTGCACCTTCCTTCGCCATATTTTCGGCAATCTGATCTCATCGATCATTGCGATGGTACTAAGCTTCGTAGTGCATTCCCTGGCCATTGTCGGTACGAATTGCATCTCCGAGCAGGAGTTGAGAGAGATTCCTCTTCAGTCGCTTTATCTAGCCATCGGTCAAAGGATCGGCATTTATAAGAGGTACAGATAATGGATCTTGTCGTAATCGGCGCCGGTGCATCCGGCATGATGGCGGCGATCACCGCAGCAAAAGCGGGATTGTCCGTAACACTGATAGAAAGAAAAGACAGTTGCGGCAAAAAACTGGCCCTTACCGGGAACGGGAGCTGCAATGTTTCCAATCGCAATATGAGCGAGGCGTGCTATACGACATCACCGGAAGATGCGGCTTTTGTCCCGCGTATGTTAAACCGCCTTCCTTCATCCTTCCCGGAAAAAGAACTGACTTCTATGGGCATATATCTGCATGAGAAGCGGGACGGATATCTGTATCCCCTCACGGATTCGGCGAAGGATACGATCATGTGCTTTGAGCGTTCCCTGAAGGCCTGCGGTGTTGATGTGAAGTATAATACGTCGGTTACCTCCTTAACGAAAACGGAAGACGGGTATCGTCTCGAAACGGAGCGAGGTGCATACACAGCCAAACGCGTGATCCTTGCCATGGGCGGTAAGAGCTATCCGAAAACCGGCTCGGACGGAGCGGGCTATACGCTTTGTAAAAAACTAAAGTTTTCGATGGCGAAGACCTATCCGGCCTTAACGGCTGTTTTGTGCGATACGGAATTTCCGCTTGAAAGGCTTGCCGGATTGCGGCAAACATCAAAAGCGGAATTGTATCGAAACGATCAAAGGATCGCAAGTGAGGTTGGAGAAGTACAGTTTACGGATTACGGATTGAGCGGGATCCCGATCTTTCAGTTAAGTACAACGATCGGTCGTGCATTTGCCGAAGGTGACTACAAGCAGACGATCCTTTCCGAGTTTTCTGTTTGTCTGGATCTGTTCCCGGCATTTACGGAGACGGAGCTTTGTGAGAAGATCCTCGAGAATTTTAAGGCATTTTCCGCCTCCTTCGATAGTCTGAGGGGACTTTATCACACGAAGCTGATCGATATGTTTTCGGGATATGCCACGTGTAAGGATCCGCAGAAAGCAGACTTTGCAAAAGAACTTGCGAAGGCTTCCAAGCACCTTCTTTTTCCGGTAAGGGGATTGAAGGAATATGACTTTTGTCAGGTGACGGGCGGAGGCGTGCGTGTTTCGGAGATCAACGATGATTTTGAAGCAAAGCGGTATCCGGGGCTGTATGTAACGGGAGAGTTGTTGGATGTTACGGGACGATGCGGCGGTTACAACTTACATTTTGCTTTTGCTTCCGGGTATCTGGCGGCGCAGGATGTGATCCGAAAGGGAAACGGCAATGATTAAGATTTCGAATATCCGCATGAAACCGGGATATACATGGGAAGAACTTGCGGATTCCCTGCAAAAGAAATACCGGCTTAGCGAAGAAGACGTGAAAACGGTACATTTGCTGAAGGAATCCATCGATGCGAGAAAAAAGCCCGAGATCGTCATGAATCTTTCGGTTTCCGTTTTGCTAAAAGACGAAGCACGGTTTTTGTCCCGCTACAAAAAAGATGCCGTTCCTTACGAAGAAAAGCGGATTCCTTTTATCACTTGCAAGGATGAACAGAACAAACATCCCATCATCATCGGTGCGGGCCCCGCGGGACTGTTTTGCGCCTATTATCTTGCTGAATACGGCTATGAACCGATCCTATTGGAACGCGGAAAACCGGCCGACGAACGTAAAAAAGATGTCGAAGCATTTTGGGAAACGGGGACGCTGAATCCGGAGAGCAATGTCTTATTCGGAGAAGGCGGTGCCGGAACATTTTCGGACGGAAAGCTGAATTGTTCCAACAAAGACCCTTACGGATATCAAAAGCAGGTATTTCAAACCTTTTTTGATAACGGAGCCGAGGCGAACGTATTATACGATGCGAAACCGCACATCGGTACGGATGCTTTGATCGGTATTGTAACGAATATGCGAAAGCATATCATGGCAAACGGCGGATGCGTGTATTTCGAGAAACAAGTGACGGAGCTTTTGTTTCGGGATGCCACCGGATCTGAGGAAAACAACGCGGATCGGATCGTTAGCGGTGTGAAGACGAAAGACGGAGATGTTTTTCACGGTCCGTTTGTCGTACTGGCCACGGGGCACAGTGCGAGAGATACCTTCCGTATGCTTTCCGATCGGGACGTTTTGATGGAAGCAAAGCCCTTTGCCGTCGGCTACCGCGTGCAGCATAGGCAGGAAGATGTCAGTTGCATGCAATACGGCGAGCGCTATATGGATGTGTTGCCGCCGGCCGATTACAAAGCGGTCGCCCATGCCGAAAACGGCAGAAATGTCTTCAGTTTTTGCATGTGTCCCGGCGGATATGTCGTAAATGCATCCTCCGAAGAGGATTGTCTTTGCGTAAACGGCATGAGCTACCAAAAACGCGACGGGGAAAATGCAAACGCAGCGATCGTGATGAGTGTGGATCCAAGCGACTATCCGGGGGATTCGCCGCTTTCGGGGATCGATTTTCAAAGAACGATCGAAAAGAAAGCGTTTCAGGCGGCAAACGGAAACGTACCGATCCAGACCTTCGGGGATTACAAAGAAAATAAGGCAAGTGAGGCATCTTCTTTTTCCCGGATCCGTCCCATGATAAAGGGAGCGTATGCGCCTTCGAATCTGCGCGGGATCCTGCCGGAGGAACTCGAAGAAGCTTTCCTTGACGGCATGGCGGAATTTGCGAAAAAGCTTCCGGTATTTGCCGATGACGAAGCGATCCTGGCGGGGATCGAAGCAAGAACCTCTTCGCCGGTACGCATCTTACGAAATGAAGATTATCAGGCGATCCACATCCGAAACTTCTTTCCCTGCGGGGAGGGAGCCGGATATGCGGGCGGCATCACGTCAGCCGCAGTCGACGGATTGAAGATCGCATGTAAAATAATGGAATCACAGGTGGGAATATGAGTTTAAGAGATACGATCAAGGACAAAAAAAGAATTGTAATAAAAGTCGGATCCTCCTCCTTGCAGCACAAGGAAACCGGGGGACTGGACTATACCAAATTGGACGTTTTGGTGCGGGAGATCTGTAACATCAGCAACCAGGGAAAGGACGTCGTCCTGGTTTCATCCGGTGCGATCGCCGTCGGCAGACGCGTGATGCATATTTCCAAGGAAGAGCAGAATGCGGCGGATAATTCCGTGGCCGTAAAGCAGGCATGTGCGGCGATCGGACAGGCCAGACTGATGATGACATATCAGAAGATCTTTTCGGAATACAACCATACGGCGGCGCAGATCCTGATGACAAAGAATACCATCGTGGATCCGTTAAACCGATTCAATGCGCACAATACGTTTTCGGAGCTTCTGAACATGGGCGTGGTTCCGATCGTAAACGAAAACGATACGGTTGCCACGTACGAGATCAAATTCGGTGATAACGATACCTTGTCCGCGATCGTTGCGGCTCTCATCGATGCCGATCTTTTGATCCTGTTATCCGATATCGACGGGCTCTATTCGGATGACCCGCATACCAACAAGGATGCAAAATTCATCAGCGAAGTGGAAGAGCTTACGGATGATATCATGAATATGGGCAAAAAGTCCACGGGTTCCAAGGTCGGTACCGGCGGTATGACAACGAAGCTGCAGGCTGCACATATCGCAACAAAGGCCGGTGCGGATATGATCATCGCAAATGCGGATGATATGCGCATCATCCACCGCATCATGGACGGACGCGATATCGGAACCATCTTTCAAGCGAGCAAAGACGAAAACTTTTATCTTGCCGATTATGTGGCGGAAATGGAGTACTGATGGAAAAAGAAGCGCTTCGAAAAGAAATGAACAAACTGCGTGATGCGATCGATGAAGACAAACGTCGCCAAAAGAGCGAAAAAGCCTTTGTTTATCTGACTTCCATGGATGTCGTAAACGACTGCGATGACTTTTTGATGTTTTTTTCCACCCGATCGGAGATCGATACAATACCACTCCTTGCCTGGGCTTTGGAGCACGGCAAAAAGGTCTATGCGCCAAAGATCGAAGGAAAGCGCATGAGTTTTTACGAGGTGACGTCCTTGGACGATCTCGTGCCCGGTGCCTTCGGTATTTTGGAGCCATCCGGTATCGACACAGGTGTCTTCCGGTACAAAGAAGGAGACGGTCGAAATGTCACCGTTCTTTTTCCCGGTCTTGCATTTGATCTAAACGGAAACCGGATCGGATACGGTGCGGGATATTATGACCATTTTATGCCGCAGATCAAGGGAACGGCGGTCGGATATTGTTTTGACGAACAGATCATCGATCGTGTACCGATCGCAAAATACGATTATCGTATGGACTATTTGGTCACAGACCAAGAGATCATCAGAATCAGAAAGAAAACGGTAACGGAAAAAGAATGATAAAAGCGGAAGATATCGATATTACATATTACAAGGCTATGAAAGAAGCACCGGAAACGGATCCCGAGCGTCAGTATTATTTTATTGCAAAAGCGGGGGAGCTGATCGAAGCGCGCGAGGAGGAACTTGGCCGGAAACTGACGGCCTGCGTGGTCACCTTCGGGTGTCAGATGAACGCACGCGATTCGGAGAAACTTTTAGGCATCCTTCGGGCGATCGGGTTTGAGACACAGGATGATGAAAATGCGGACTTTGTCATCTACAATACCTGTACGGTCCGTGACAATGCCGATCAGCGTGTATACGGGCGTCTGGGCGTTTTAAACGGCTTTAAGAGAAAGAACCCCGCAATGCGGATCGCACTTTGCGGATGTATGGCGCAGGATAGCGTGACGGTGGAAAAATTACGCCAAAGCTACCGATTTGTGGATCTGGTCTTCGGTACGCATAACATTTATAAATTTGCCGAGCTTTTGTATCACATGTATCAAAACGAAGGCTCGATGCTTGTGGATATCTGGAAGGACAGCGATAAGATCGTAGAGCTCCTTCCCGTACAAAGAAAGTACGATTTCAAGACCGGCATCAATATCATGTTCGGGTGCAATAAGTTCTGTACCTACTGTATCGTTCCCTATGTCAGAGGACGGGAAAAGAGCAGAACACCGGAAGATATCGTTGCGGAGATCAAGGACTATGTGAAAGACGGCGTTGTTGAGATCATGCTGCTCGGTCAGAACGTAAACAGCTACGGGAAGAATCTTCCCGAAAAAACTTCTTTTGCGGAGTTACTTAAGCGCGTGGAAGACATCGACGGATTAGAGCGCATTCGATTTATGACGCCGTATCCGCGCGATATGGGCGATGATGTGATCTCGGTCATGAAACACTCCGAAAAGATATGCAAACACCTTCATTTGCCCTTACAGTCCGGTTCTTCGAAGATCTTGAAGATGATGAACCGCGGACATACCAAGGAAGAATATCTCGATCTTGCCTTAAAGATCCGGGAGGAGATCCCGGACCTGGCGATCACAACGGATATCATTGTGGGATTCCCGGAGGAAACGCACGAGGATATCGAAGATACGCTGGATGTGATCCGTAAGGTGAAATTCGACAATGCGTTTACCTTCCAGTATTCGATGCGTCACGGTACGCCGGCGAGCAAGATGCCGCAGGTACCCAAAGACATCGTATCCAAACACTTTGACGAAGTCTTAAGTTTGGTGCAGGAGACGGCAAGAGAGCAGTCAAAGCGCTGGGAAGGACAGATCATGCCCGCACTTGTCGAAGAAGTAAACGAGCACGATGAGAGCCTTTTGACAGGCCGTCTGTCCAACAATATACTTGTCCATTTTCCGGCAGGTAAGGAGATGATCGGTAAGATCGTTCCCGTTTATTTGAAAGAATGTAAAGGATTTTATTATCTCGGTGAAATGCAATGATGAACATTGACGAAAGCAAGCTGACACCTATGATGCAGCAATATCTGGCAACCAAAAAAGAGTACATGGACTGTATTCTTTTTTACCGTCTCGGAGATTTTTACGAGATGTTCTTTGACGATGCGCTTGCCGCATCCAAAGCGCTCGAGATCACGCTGACCGGAAAAAGCTGCGGCCTGGAGGAGAGGGCTCCGATGTGTGGGATTCCGTACCATGCCGTGGAAGGATATCTGTCAAAGCTTGTCAGCAAGGGCTATAAGGTCGCCATTTGCGAACAGGTGGAAGATCCGAAGGAAGCCAAGGGCATCGTAAAACGAGAAGTCATTCGGATCGTTACGCCCGGAACCAATCTGAATATGCAAACACTCGAGGAGAGTAAAAACAACTATCTGATGTGCATCGCAGCCATGGATAAGATCGGGGTTGCGACCATCGATGTTATGACCGGCGATTTCTACGTGACGCAGGTGGACGATCTGAACAAACTAAACGATGAGATCGTAAAATTTGCCCCTACGGAGATCGTTTGCAACGAAAGCTTTATGATCAGCGGTTTTGATATCGAGGATCTGAAGAACCGCTTGGGGATCGCACTGTATCGCCTCGATCCCTGGTATTTCGACGAAGAGACCTGCAAACGAAAACTGTTAAAGCAATTCCGGGTGCAAACCCTTACAGCTGTCGGTCTTGACGTATTTACCTACGGCACGATCGCTGCCGGCGCCGTTTTAAACTATCTGTTCGAAACGCAGAAAACGGATCTGGCACATATCGCACATATCAATCCGTATATCGCAAGCACGTACATGCTTTTGGATTCTTCCACGAGAAGAAATCTGGAACTGACGGAAACACTCAGGGAAAAGCAAAAACGCGGTTCCCTTCTTTGGGTGCTCGATAAGACCAAGACCGCCATGGGTGCCAGAACCCTCAGAGGCTACATTGAACAGCCCCTGATCGATAAAGAATTGATCGAAGAGCGGCTGAATGCGGTCGACGATCTTTGCAAGCATGCCATGTTACGGGATGAACTCAGAGAATGTTTGCAACCTATCTACGATCTCGAACGACTTTTGGGAAAGATCAGTTATAAGACCGCAAATCCCAGGGATCTTATCGCATTTGCAAATTCTTTGCGCATGTTTCCCGGGATCCGTGAAACCTTAAAAGATTTTGATGCCGATCTTCTTACAAATATTCGAAATGACATTGATCCTTTGGAGGACATCTGTTCTTTGATCGATCAGGCGATCGAAGAGGATCCGCCGCTGACCATAAGGGAGGGCGGGATCATCAAGACCGGTTTCCATCCGGACATCGATCATTTCAGAAATGCAAAAACCGAAGGAAAAACGTGGCTGGCGGAGCTGGAAGCAAAAGAGATCGAAGCCACGGGCATTAAAAAACTGCGCATCGGCTACAACAAGGTCTTCGGTTACTATTTTGAAGTAACGAATTCCTATAAGGATCTGGTACCCGAAGACTGGATCCGCAAACAGACCTTGACGAGCGGCGAACGTTATATGACGCCGAAGTTGAAGGAACTGGAAGATACGATCTTGAATGCGGAAGATAAGCTCAACACCCTGGAATATGATATGTTTTGCGAGATCCGAGATACGATCTACCAAAACATGGCAAGGATCCAGAAGACCGCCAAAGCCATTGCGGCTCTCGATGTCTTTTGTTCGCTTTCGTATGTTGCGGAACATAATAATTACGTAAGACCTTCTTTGAACGAGAAGGGCACGATCCGTATCAAAAAAGGACGGCATCCGGTTGTGGAGCAGATGATCGATCACAATCTGTTCATCGCCAACGATACCTTTCTTGACAACAACAAAAACCTGATCTCGATCATCACGGGACCCAATATGGCCGGAAAATCGACCTATATGCGCCAGTCCGCATTGATCGTGCTTTTGGCGCAGCTGGGCAGCTTTGTGCCCGCGGAATCCGCCGATATCGGCATTGTGGACAGGATCTTTACCAGAGTCGGAGCTTCGGATGACCTGGCCAGCGGACAGTCAACCTTTATGGTGGAAATGAACGAGGTGGCCAACATCTTAAGAAACGCCACGTCTAACAGTCTTTTGATCTTGGATGAGATCGGGCGCGGTACCTCGACCTTTGACGGGCTTTCCATTGCCTGGGCCGTGGTGGAACACATCAGCAACAAAAAGCTGTTGGGTGCAAAAACTCTGTTTGCAACCCATTACCACGAACTGACCGAACTGGAAGGAAAGATGCGAAACGTCAACAATTACTGCATCGCCGTAAAAGAACAGGGGGATGATATTGTCTTTCTCAGAAAGATCATAAAAGGCGGCGCGGATAAGTCCTACGGTATTCAGGTGGCAAAACTGGCCGGTGTTCCGGATATGGT
>JAILOQ010000046.1 GCA_024690725.1 Lachnospiraceae bacterium | reverse complement strand
ATGCTCTGCTTTTCGGAGGCTGTGTATCGGCAGATCGCGACGTTTGCCGCACCGTGCAGGGATGGACAGTTGGAAACGGATTTTCGCTTGGAAGCCATTGATGCGGACGTGTTCTTTGTCCGACTGTTTCGTGATAAGGGGACAGAGATCGAAGTGGATTATAAGGAACGTATGATAGAACTGATCCGTATGACGAGCGTTGTCGGATTTGTTGCCGCAAACGATATGACGCATGTTCTGGAAGTGATCCGGATGGAGAGTCTGGAACTTTGGATCCCGCTCATTGCCACGGCGGTTGCCTATATCGTTTTGACGGTTGTCATGTGCAAACTTTTGGATGTGTTTGCCACGAAATGTTTTACCTTGTGTGAAATGCAAGTGTGGTGTAAAGTAATGGATGAATGATGCGATATGCATTAAAAGGAGGAATTTATGAGCGAGACAAATATCAACACAAAATGCGTACAGGCGGGTTATACACCGAAGAATGGGGAGCCCAGACAGATGCCCATTATTCAGTCTACAACCTTTAAATATGATACCAGCGAGGATATGGGAAAGCTCTTCGACTTAGAGGCGAGCGGATATTTTTATTCCCGTTTGCAGAATCCCACTTGTGATATGGTGGCTGCGAAGATCGCGGCGTTGGAAGGCGGTACGGCCGGAATGCTCACAGGCAGCGGACAGGCAGCCAATTTCTATGCGATGTTCAACATCTGCGAGTGCGGCGGACATATCGTGTCTTCTTCCTCCATTTACGGCGGTACGTTCAACCTGATCGCTGTTACGATGGCAAAGATGGGCATTGAGGTGACCTTCGTGGCACCGGACTGCACCGAGGAAGAATTAAATGCGGCATTTAAAGAAAATACCAAGCTGGTCTTTGGCGAGACGATCGCCAATCCGGCTCTGACGGTTTTGGATATTGAGAAGTTTGCGAAGGCAGCACATGCACACGGTGTGCCGCTCATCGTGGACAATACGTTCCCGACACCGGTGAACTGCAGACCGATCGAGTGGGGTGCCGATATCGTGACGCATTCCACCACGAAATACATGGACGGCCACGGCGCTTGTGTCGGCGGTGTGATCGTGGATTCCGGTAAGTTTGACTGGATGGCACATGCGGACAAGTTCCCGGGACTTACGACACCGGATGATTCCTATCACGGCATTACTTACGCCGAGAAGTTCGGAAAAGAAGGTGCGTTCATCACCAAGGCGACCAGTCAGCTGATGCGCGATCTCGGAAGCGTTCAGTCTCCGCAGAGTGCGTTCATCCTGAATCTGGGATTGGAGTCGTTGCACGTCAGAATGCCGCGCCATGTCGAAAACGGTCAGGCCGTTGCGGAATTTTTGGAAGCACATCCGAAGGTAGTCAAGGTGAACTACTCCGGATTAAAGAGCGATAAGTTTTACGATCTGGCACAGAAGTACCTGCCGAACGGCGGTTGCGGTGTGGTTTCCTTCGAGCTTGCGGGCGGAAGGGCAGCAGCCGAGAAGTTTATGAAGAACTTAAAGCTTGCGGCGATCGAGACACATGTGGCAGATGCCAGGACGTGTTGTTTGAATCCCGCTACAAGCACCCATCGTCAGATGACGGATGAGCAGCTTGCGGCAGCAGGCATTCCTGCAGGACTCGTTCGTATGAGCTGCGGTCTGGAAGACAAGAAGGATCTGATCGCAGACCTTTCTCAGGCATTGGATGCGGTCTAAGGCCACATTCCGAAATACACGGACAAAGAAAAAAGCCCTCTGCAGCGCAGAGGGCTTTGCTTATGCCTTTACTTTACGGCTTCGTCGTAGTTCTTTGCTACGGCATCCCAGTTTACGATATCAAAGAATGCTTTGACATAGTCGGCACGCACGTTCTTATACTTCAGATAGTATGCATGCTCCCAAACATCGAGTGCAAGGATCGGGATCGCATCCTCGCCTAAGCTGTACGGATTGTCCTGGTTAGCGGTCTTGGAAAGAACCAAAGATCCGTCGGGCTTAACGGAAAGCCATGCCCAGCCGGAACCGAACTGTCCGAGCGCGAGTGCGGAAATCTTTTCCTTGAATGCATCAAAGCTGCCGAAGGCTTCGTTGATCTTATCTGCCAATACGCCGGTCGGTGCGCCGCCTGCATTCGGTCCGAGAATGGAAAAATACAGGTTGTGGTTGTAGTAACCGCCGCCGTTGTTGCGAAGACCGGTGCGGAGTGCATCGTCTGCCACGGCATCGAGGTTCTTTAATACCTCAACGGCCGGCTTATCGGCAACGCCTGCCTTAGCGGCAAGGTCGTTAAATGTAGCGGTATACGTTTTATGATGCTTGCCGTAATGGGTTTCGATCGTCAACTGATCGAGTACCGGCTCAAGCGCATCGGTGGCATAGGGGAGCTGAATCTGTTCGTACATACAATTCTCCTTTCGAATCGTGTTACATGTTAATGTTTACATGTTTCATTATACAATATTTCCCCATCGATGTTTAGTAAATTTGAATGGGTCCGAAGAAAAATATCGGCGATATACGGAGAGCCCAAAGGAATCCGAACTTGACGAAACGTGGAACAGATAATAAGATAAGGGCAACTGAGGAAAATCTATATATCATAGAAATAATTTCCCACAGAAAGAATAGTCAAAAGAGGAGCAAAAGCGGCTCCCATGAGGAGGAAAAAAGAAATGACACAATCCCGTACACATAATTGCGGAGAGTTACGGCTTTCCGATCAGGGCAAGACGGTTACCCTTTCCGGTTGGATGGAGAATCTCCGTGAAGTGGGAGGCAATCTTGCTTTTGCCATTTTGCGTGACTTTTACGGCACTACGCAGATGGTGGCAGAGAGTGAGGAGATGGTAAAGCAGTTTAAGTCCATCACCAAGGAGTCCACGATCCAGATCGTGGGTACGGTCCGGGAGCGTAGCAATAAGAATCCGAAGATACCTACCGGTGAGGTGGAAGTGGTTCCCGAAAAGGTAGTGATACTGGGACGCAACCGCAACTCCGAGCTGCCCTTCGAGATCAACCGAAGCAAGGATGCAGATGAGAATCTGCGTTTGAAATATCGCTATTTGGATCTGCGTAATCCCGAGGTTAAGAAAAATATCGTTCTGCGCTGCAATGTGGTGGCAGAGCTTCGCAGGCTCATGACAGAGGAAGGCTTTTTGGAGATCACTACGCCCATATTGACGGCGTCTTCTCCGGAGGGAGCCAGAGACTATCTTGTACCGGCCAGAAAGCATCCGGGCAAGTTTTATGCTCTTCCCCAGGCACCGCAGCAGTTTAAGCAATTGCTCATGACCGCGGGCTTTGACCGTTATTTTCAGGTGGCACCGTGCTTCCGTGACGAGGATGCAAGAGGTGACCGTACGCCCGGCGAGTTCTATCAGCTGGATATGGAAATGGCATTCGGAAACCAGGAGGACGTTCTGGCCGTGCTGGAAAAGGTTCTGGTGCCCGTGTTTGAAAAATTCGGTATCTACAAGCGGATCACGCCGGCACCCTTCCGTCGTATCCCTTATCTGGAAGCGATGGATAAGTACGGTACCGATAAGCCGGATCTGCGTATCGATCTGGAGCTTACCGATGCTACGGATGTGTTAAAGGATTGCGGCTTCGGCCCGTTTGCGGAGAGTGCGGATACAAAGATCAAGGCAGTTGTGGTTTCCGATTTCAAGGCAACCCGCAAGCAGATCGACCGTCTGGTGGCCGATGTGGAAGTACAGACGGCACGCAAGACCTATTGGTTCCGTCTGGACGAAAACGGCGAGATCGTAGGCGGCATTTCCAAATTTGTGCAGCCGTTTAAGGATCGGGTGATCGAGGCTCTGGGGCTTAAGGCCGGAGACTTTGTCGGGCTGGCTTCCGGAAGTTTGGGAGTAGCACAAAAGACGGCAGGTGTGATGCGTAATAAGCTTGGACAGCTCTGTCCCGAGCACATGGACAAAGAACAGTATCAATTTTGCTGGATCGTGGATTTTCCCATGTATGAGATCGGGGAGGAATCCGGTGAACTGGAATTCTGTCACAATCCGTTCTCTATGCCCAACGGCGGTCTGGAGATATTGGAGAAGGCAGCAAAGGGTGAGGTGGATCCTCTGAGTATCACGGCATTCCAGTATGATCTGGTCATTAACGGATATGAATCCGCATCCGGTGCGGTGCGTAACCACGATCCGGAGATCATGGTGAAGGCTTTCGAACTGGTACGCTTAGGCGAGGATGATGTGAAGGCAAAGTTCCCCGCTATGTACAATGCGTTTACTTACGGTGCTCCCCCGCATGCGGGAGCGGCACCCGGCGTAGACCGTATGATCATGCTGCTCACCGGAGAGGAATCCATCCGCGAGGTCATCACCTTCCCGATGAACAAGAATGCAGCGGATCTGATGATGGATGCGCCTTCCAATGTGTCGGATCGGCAGTTGGAGGAACTGCATTTGCAGTGCGTATTGCCTGAGGAAAACGAGGAAGCGTAAAGACTCGTATGATAAAAGAGTAAAATGCTCAGAGCCGGCGGGCTCTGAGCATTTTTTTGTTTGGAATGTTGACATTTTCTGAAAATATGGCTATAATAACTTTTGCTGTGAGTCATCACGGGCATGTGCGTTTAGCTCAGCTGGATAGAGCGTTTGGCTACGGACCAAAAGGTCGGGGGTTCGAATCCTCTAACGCACGTTTCTTTGAAAGCGGAAACCTATTGGGTTTTCGCTTTTTTTGTGTCCCAAAGCAGGTTTAAAACGTGGTCCGATCCGGTCCGGGAAGCGCATGTATTGTGAGCCTTGTACAAAAGGATCACCAAAGAAAGGAAAATACTGTGTAAAAGTGTGAATTGTATTTCAAGAAATGCAGAAAAATATTCTGTAAGGGCTTGCATAAAAATGAAAGAATTCTATAATGAAGATTGTAAATGTGTTAAATGTTTAACGGAGGAGGATTCGTAAATGAAAAAACAAGTAATGGCTACCATGTTAACAACGGCAATGATCGCATCCATGCTGGTGGGCTGCACGAGTTCCGAAACTGCAGAGACAACGACGGAGACAGTAGAAGAAACCACAGAAACCACAACCGAAGAAGCTCCCGCAGAAGATGCTGCTGCTTCCGAGGAAGTTTATGAGGATGCAAACGGATGGAGTGTTAAGTATGATCCGAGTTTATTTACCGTAACAAATGACGGAGATGTTACTTCTTTCGCATATACAGGTGAGTCTGCAGGTGCAAATGTGATCATCGCATCCTATAAAGCAGGGGAAGACGCAAAGACAGCTGCTGACAAGCTCGCTGCAGAGTACGGTGACGGTGCATCCGTAACAGAGGCACCTTTCCCGAATACAGAAGGTGTGAACGGTTATTGGGTACAGCTTCCCACATCCGAAGAGGACGGTACCGGACTTTATATGACTTGTGTTTTAAGAGACTATAAGGACGGTGTTCTGAGCTTTGAGCTTACCGGACATAACAGCGGAGATGATGAGAAGGATATGGCTGTAAGCGACCATATGGCAATGATCATCGACTCTCTTACCTTTGCAGAATAAGTAAGGATAAAAGAAATGTTTCAGGCGACGCTTTTGCGTCGCCTTATTTTTTGCCCCGGAGGGGGAGGAAAATATGGCCTGTGTCTGTAATTTTTGAAAAAAATCTGCTAATATGAAAAAAGAGATGTAACGAGGAACGTTGCAAGTATGTGTGGCTTACGTTCTCGTTTTGGCTGCAACGTAGGGGATGACGATGAGTGGAATTGCGATTTACTATCTGGTCTTATTTTTAATATCGGTTTTGTGCACCTGTATTTATGCCTTTTTGTGGCATAAGCATTTCAGTGTGAATTTTACGCTGATTTTTACGATTGTGCCGCTGGCTAATCTTGGTTATGTCGTGCGTGAGACTTCGGAAACGCTGGAAGGTGCCCTGTTCGGACAGAAACTGACCTATTTGGGCGGGTGCTTTTTGATCTTGTTTATCACCTTTTATGTATTTGATATGTGCAAGATCTCTTTGCCAAAGTATTTGATGGCAGGGATGATCCTGATCGATATGCTGTTGTATCTGTTTGTTTTGGATATCGGGCGCGACCATCTGTTTTACCGTTCCGTGCGGCTCGAGAAAGTCGGAGAGCGTTTCGTGCTGATCAAAGAATACGGGCCACTGCATTCGCTCTTTCATGTGTTGCTGATCGTTTATCTTTTGATGGGGATCGTGGCAATGATCTACGCTTTTCGGAAAAAGGATGTGTCCAGGCGGATCCTGTGGCTTTTGCTGGTGCCGGAAGGGATCACGGTGTTTGGGTTCTTCGGAGGAAAGCTCATTCCCGGCTCGGTGGAAGTGACGCCTCTTGGCTATGTGTTTGCGGAGATCATGTATCTTTTGGTGGCGCATTTTATCTGTCTTTATGATGTGGCGGATATGGCCATCGACTCGATCACGGAGACCGGGGATACGGGATTCATTTCTTTTGACAGGCATTTGATCTATCTGGGGAGCGATGATACGGCAAAAGAGATCTTTGAGGATCTTGCTCTCCTTACGATCGACCGGCCGCTTGACCGCAGTGAGAAGCTTACGGAGTTGTTCCGGCCTTGGATCGAAGCTTTTTCTGAGGATCCCACGAAGGATAAGTATTACTATAAAAAGGGCGAGAACGTATATCTGGTAGATATCAACGACCTTTATCATAACGGAAATATCGCAGGCTTTCAGCTGGTCATTTCGGACGATACGAAAAACCAGAAGTATATCGAACTTCTGGACAATTACAATGCCAGACTGGCCGAAGAGGTCAAAAAAAAGACGGCGGATATCGTTACGATGCATAACAATCTGATCCGAAGCATGGCGAAGCTCGTGGAGTCCCGTGACAATTCCACGGGCGGACATATCATCCGCACCAGTGATGTGGTGGAACTTCTGATGGATGAGATCATGGCGGATCGGGAGTTTGTGAAGAAGAACGGGATCACCGAGGAGTTTCGCAAGAACCTCATCAAGGCGGCTCCGCTGCATGATATCGGAAAGATCGCGGTCGATGATGAGATCTTAAGAAAGCCCGGGCGTTTTACGGAGGATGAGTTTGAAAAGATGAAGCAGCACGCACCGGAAGGGGCGAAGGTGCTGAAAGCCATTTTGGCCGATACGAAAGATGAGACGTTTAAGAAACTTGCCGAAAATGTGGCGCATTACCATCATGAGCGCATGGACGGATCCGGCTATCCGGAAGGGCTTAAGGCCGGTGAAATCCCGCTGGAAGCCAGGATCATGGCAATTGCGGATGTGTATGACGCACTTGTCAGCAAACGCGTGTACAAAGAAAGTATGCCGTTTGATAAAGCGGATGAGATCATGATGGAAAGTATGGGCAAGCACTTTGATAAGAACTTGGAAAGGTTCTATGTAAGCGCACGCCCGAAGATGGAAGAATACTACAGGGAACGTGCTGAGAGTAATAGTATGGAGACTTGAATATAAGAAGCGAGGTGGGAAACGTGCTAAAGAGAATAAAACAGATCTGGTATGAAGACGGAACGCTGGAGGAACGGGCCTTTTGCGTTGTTTCGGTGGTCGGATTTTTTGTGGTTCTGATATCGACGATCGTAACACGTTTTGAAGGACTCAGTATGTTTGCAACGATCGCTTCGTTCATTGGTTCGCTGTTCTTTTTCCTGATGCTTGTGTTGGCATATGGACTGGGAAAAGAAGGTCCGGCGCGTGTGCTGCTTTGTTATTTCACCACCTGCGTTCTGATCCCTGTGTCATTTTTTGCCTGCGGAGGGATCGATTCCGGCATGCCGCTTTACATGCTGGGCGGTCTGTTTTTGATCATTCCGATCCTGCGGGGGCGTGCGCGTATCATTTGTCTTGTGATCTCGGCTCTGGTGCAGGTTCTGACCATCGTGTATTCCTATACCTATATGGACGGCGCAAAGATTGAAACAACGATGAACAAGGACCTTTTGACGCACCTTTCTCTGGAGGCCCGCGTGCTCGACATGGTGTGTTCCGTTATTTTGGTCGCGGCGTTTATCATCGTAACGACCATGCTGATCTTTAACTCGTATCATAAGGAAAAGCGGAACAACGAAGCGCTGATGGAACAGCTCGATAATCTTTCGAAAAAGGATGAACTGACCGGCTTATACAACAGACGAGAACTCTTCAGGCACTTTGAACAGATCGATCTGACCGGTGAGGAACGCTATTATATTGCGATGTTTGACGTGGATCATTTTAAGCGCATCAACGATACGTACGGGCACATGTTTGGGGATGTGGCGCTGCGTGCGATCTCGGAGAAACTTCATGAAGTCACAAAAGACGACGAAAAAGAGATGGCCGTCAGATACGGCGGGGAGGAGTTCGTTCTTTTGCTGAAAGATACGGATGATGACCGGGTCAAAGAACGTGCGGAGCGGTTACGTAAGGATGTGGAGGAAATCCGCTATGAGGAGCAGCCGGGTACGACTATTACGATCAGTGGCGGAGCGGTGCGTTGCAAGGATTTTGAGAATGAGACGGCAATGCTTTCGCAGGCGGATAAACTCTTATATGAGTCGAAGGAAGCCGGCAGAAATCGGATCGGTTACGGGTTTTAACGCAGTCTTGACATAAGTCGTGACACAGCTGTGCTGCATAGGATGGGGTGAAAGCATCGGGGGATGCGGAAAGAGTGATGTATGAGGGTTACAAAGAAGATCGGTGAAAATGTTGCCGGCAAACGGGTGTTTATTACGGGTGCGACCAGCGGGATCGGAAAAGCCTGCGCGCAGTTGTTTGCCGCTGCCGGCTGTGAAGTGATCGGAGTTGCCAGACATGTTCCGGCCAAGGAGAAAGAGACCGTACGGGGCGGCAGCATCCGTTATATCAAAATGGATGTGACAAAGCCGGAGGATATCGAAGCGGTCTTTCGTGATATGCCCCGGATCGATATTGCCGTTCTTTGTGCAGGAATGGGCGTGGCGGGTGCCATTGCCGAAATGCCGATGACGCTGGTACGGGAACAGATGGAAGTGAATTTCTTCGGTGTGGTCGGCGTTTGCGATAAGGTGCTTTGCAACATGCATAAAGCGGGCGGCGGTTCGATCGTGATCATCGGTTCTGTTGCCGGCAAGGTGGCCATTCCGATGCAAGGCTACTATTCCGCGAGTAAGTACGCTCTGGAGGCATATGCGGATGCACTTCGGATTGAGGAAAAATGCAACAATATCCGGGTATCGATCGTGGAGCCGGGCGATACGAAGACGGGATTTACAAAGAATCGCAAGATCTATACCTGCGAAGGCTCCGAGTATGAAGAACGTGTCAATCGGGCAGTTGGCAAGATGGAACGGGATGAACAAAATGGATCTCCCGCCAAAAATGTGGCAAAACTCGTCTTCCGGGTCGCGGGAATGCAGAATCCGCCGCCGCGTGTTGCGGTAGGTTTTGTGTATCGTATGGTCACGTTCGTGTTAAAGGTGCTTCCCGAGCGCACCAGAGAGCGCTGTATCGAGAAGATGTACCTGTCTTAAGTTTATGATTTCTTTAGAAAGTTTATAAAAAGTTATTAGCACTCTCTGTTGACGAGTGCTAATAACGGTGTTATAACGTAAGTGTGAAGAGGAAATGAGGGCTTCACAGACATAACACATAAACAAAAAACTAAAGGAGGAGTGACTTATGATGTATATGCCGAGTATTTTTGGAGAGAACCTGTTGGATGATTGGATGCCGAATTTCGATAAAGCGTTCGACGACGCATTTTACGGAAGAAAGAATCCTCTGTACGGAAAGAATGCAGACCGGATGATGAAGACGGATGTGCGCGAACTGGAGGAACAGTACGAAGTGGACATGGATCTTCCCGGATTTAAGAAAGATGAGATCCAGGTAAGCTTGGAGAACGGTTATCTTACCGTATCCGCAGCCAAAGGCCTGGACAAAGAAGAAAAAGACAAAAAGGACGGAAAGGTGATCCGCAAGGAACGTTATTCCGGCAGCATGACCAGAAGCTTCTATGTGGGAGATGTCTTAAAACAGGAAGATATCAAGGCGCGTTTTGAGGACGGTGTCTTACGTTTGACGGTTCCGAAGAAGGATTCCGCAAAGGAGGTTCCGGAGAATAAATATATCGCCATCGAAGGATAATGAGCGGTGGTGCGAAAGCGTAACCTATGGTATAATTAGTGCCGGGCAGTTTAACTGTCCGGCATTTTTTGTGACGTTGAATTTAAGGGCAGAAGCGGCGTATTTTACGCAGAGGGGAGAAAGACATGTCGGATGAACGCAGATCCTATTTGGCAGATTCGGTTTTAAAGTGGGTGTGGATCGCATCGATCGTTTTGGCCTTGGCCGTGGGAATATTTGTGACCTGGAAGGCAACCTCACATCATTATGAGAAAAATCCGGTAGAGGTGGAAGTGGAGAAGGAAGTCGTCGTTCCCCAGATCATCGAAGAAGAAACGAAGTTTTCCCATACGACCGTGCAAAAAGGCATTCGGGGCATGGGGGAGCTTGTGACCGCGGAATACTTCTTTACCCATGTGGAACGGGTGGATGATGCCAAGACACTGTTTGATACGGATATTGAGTTCGCGAAAAGTTATTTTATTTACAGTTATGACGGAAGCGTGAAAGCAGGCGTGAACTTTGAGGGGGTTGAACTCGAAGTGAATGAGGATGATAAGATCGTGACCGTTACGATCCCGGAAGCCGAGATCGTGAGCTCTGAGATCGATGATGGCAGTTTTAAACTCTATGATGAGCAGCAGAGTATCTTCAATAATATCAGCGTTGAAGACTATGCAAAGAGTTTTGAGGATATGAAGCGCAAAGAAGAGGAAGAAGCGGTAAACGACGGTCTTTTGGATGAGGCACAGGAAAATGCGGAAGACATGATCGAAGGTTTTTTGGAGAATGCCTACGATGGAACCGATTATGAGGTGGTCATCCAAACAGCGACGGAAGATAAGGACAATTGATATATGCAGAAAGAATATGGCATTTTATTTGATCTTGACGGAACACTTTGGGATTCTGCCGAGGGCGTGGTGGATTCCTGGAATGAACGCCTTGCGCAGCTCGGTGAGCCGGAGCGCGTGACCTTGGAGATGATACA
>JAILOQ010000004.1 GCA_024690725.1 Lachnospiraceae bacterium | reverse complement strand
GAAATTTTATGTAGACAAAAAACTTCAAAGTGCTATAATATATTTAGTGTATAAGCGCACGATTATGCGTGCTTATAAATTTGGAGTATAGGAGTGAGTGTATTATGAAATGTGCGATCTGCGGTGGTGAGTCAGCTGGTGAAGTTTGCAATCAGTGTATAAGACTTGAGAAGATTATCTTCCAGAAAGAGTGGTCTTTTAAGGCCGGCCTGATCGGCAAGAGTGAAGATCTTCGCGTGGCAGTTTCGAATCTGCGTATCAGCGGTCGTCTTCCGATGTCGGATAATCCGAAAGCGATCAACACCCGAGTTGATAATGTATCTCATTATTTGATGAATGTAAGTAAGGTGGAGGAGACGACATATTCCGGTAAGAAGGCCATGATGGTTACCATTCAGAATCCGGAGACAAAGTTTACCCGCTATTTATATCTTCCTGCATTGGATGATATCGCAGGTCTTACCAATGCGATCAAAGATGCGAAGACAAAGGCAGCTACCTTGACAGAGAGGATCCGTCAGCAGAAGGGATTGGCTCCGGCTCAGACCGGTGCTCCGGCTATGACTGCTGCAACGGCAGCTCCTGTTCATACAGCTCCAGTTCCCGCACCGGCACCTGCACCAATCACTACCCCCGGCAGTGATGACAATTTTGATACGGTTGCATTATCCGGTATGGCAGACGATCTTAGCGAATTCGAGACCAAGATCAAGAAGTTAAAGGTGCTTCGTGATAACGGTATCTTAAGCGAAGAAGAGTATATTGCAGAGAAGAAGAAACTGGTAAGCATTTTCTAAGACTTATAATTCTGAAGACAGACTGGGTGGTGTACGCCACCCAGTTTTATTGTGAAAGTAATGTTCTTTTTCCCGTAAGGAAATTGCGGGATGGGAATGATATAAAGGAGAGAAACAGTGACAAAGATCAGAACACGTTTTGCACCGAGTCCTACGGGAAGGATGCATGTAGGAAATCTGAGAACCGCCTTATATGCGTATTTGATCACAAAGCATGCGGGCGGCGATTTTATTCTGCGTATTGAGGATACCGATCAGGAACGAGAGGTAGAGGGTGCGGTTGATATTATTTACCGGACTTTAGAGGCGACCGGACTAAAGCATGACGAGGGCCCGGATAAAGATGGAGGCGTAGGACCTTATATTCAGTCGGAGCGCCAGGCACAGGGCTTGTATCTTACCTATGCGAAGAAGCTCGTGGAAAAAGGCGAGGCATATTATTGCTTTTGCGACCAGAAGCGTTTGGAAGAATGTCATAAGGTGATCGAACTTGAGAACGGAGAAAAGAAGGAAATCAATGTATATGATAAGCATTGTCTTTCTTTGTCCAAGGAAGAGGTGGAAGCAAATCTTGCGGCCGGAAAGCCTTACGTGATCCGTCAGAACAATCCGACCGAGGGACAGACGACCTTCCATGACGAGATTTACGGAGATATCAGTGTGGACAATTCCGAATTGGACGATATGATCCTCATTAAGTCCGACGGATTCCCGACCTATAATTTTGCGAATGTCGTAGACGATCATTTGATGGGGATCACCCATGTGGTGCGCGGAAATGAGTATCTTTCTTCTTCGCCCAAGTATAACCGTCTGTATGATGCGTTTGGATGGGATGTGCCTGTGTATGTGCATTGCCCGTTGATCACGGATGAGAATCATCAGAAGCTTTCAAAGCGCAGCGGCCATTCTTCGTATGAGGATCTGATCGAGCAGGGCTTTGTCACCGAGGCTGTTGTGAACTTCGTGGCACTTCTCGGCTGGAGTCCCGCGGAGAATAAGGAGATCTTCTCTTTGGAGGAGCTTGTGGAGGCATTTGATTACCGCCATATGAGCAAGTCCCCCGCGGTCTTTGACTACGGAAAACTGAAGTGGATGAACGGCGAATACATCAAGGCCATGGACTTTGAAAAGTTCTATGAGCGTGCACTTCCGTATATGCAGGAAGTGATCAAAAAGCCGTTGGATTTAAAGAAGATCGCAGCAATGGTGAAGACCAGGATCGAGATCTTCCCGGACATTCCCGGTCATATCGATTTCTTTGAGGAATTGCCGGAATACGACATTGCGATGTATACGCATAAGAAGATGAAAACGAATACCGAGAGTGCGCTGCAGGTATTAAAGGAGATCCTTCCCGTGTTGGAAGAGACGGATGATTATACCAACGATGCACTCTATGCGAAGATCTCGCAATTTGTTGCGGATCACGAGTATAAGAACGGATATGTGCTTTGGCCCATCCGAACCGCTGTCAGCGGCAAGCAGATGACACCTGCCGGTGCGACGGAGATCATGGAAGTCCTGGGCAAAGAAGAATCTTTGGCACGTATCAGGAAAGGGATCGAGCTGTTAGATGCAGCAGGAACCACATAATGAAATAAAGCCGACGGGCTCCGGGGCACATGCTCCGGATGCCATGCAGCGATCGGCTATTTGCCACAGGGACGGACCGGTACTGGTACTGGCCGGTCCCGGAAGCGGCAAAACCTATGTCATCACACATCGAATTGCAGAGCTTATTTCTCAAGCCTCTGTTTCCCCCGAAGAAATTTTGGTTTTAACATTTACAAAAGCGGCGGCACTGCAGATGCAGGCCAGGGCAAAACAATTGATGCGGGAGTGTAACTATGTCAATTTCGGCACATTTCACTCCGTCTTTTATCAGATCTTAAAGAAGAGCGGACGGACCGGAAAAAGAAGGCTGGTCTCCGACAGGGAACGTTTGCTTTTTATCCGACAGGCATTACTCATGCAAGGCCTCACACAACGAGAAACGGAAGAACAGACCGACCGGATGATCAAGGGGATCAGCCGGATCAAAAATCGGATCCTAAAAGATCCGCAACCGCTTTTGGGGCGCATATATGCGGAATATGAGCGCTGGCTTACCGATACGGAAAGCATGGATTTTGACGATATGCTCCTTTTGTGTTATCGGTATCTTTCGGAAGACGAAGCGGGACGAAAATATTGGAGAAAGCGGTTTTCCTACGTCTTGATCGATGAGTTTCAGGATATCAACGGTCTTCAGTACGATACGATGAAGCTTTTGTGCGAACGGAATCTGTTCTGTGTCGGGGATGACGATCAGAGCATATACAGTTTCCGCGGTTCGGATCCGATGATCATGAAACGGTTTGCCGAGGAGTATCAGCCAAAGATCATACGCCTTAGCATAAACTACCGATGTGCAAAGCATATCGTGGAAGCCGCCGGATGCGCGATCGGCCATAATAAGGATCGATTTTCAAAAGAGATCACTTCGTTTTCGAAAGAGGACGGGCTGCCCGTGGTAAAAGAAGGATTTCTCACAGAGTCTGCCATGCAGAAGGCCTGTGTTTCCCGTGTCCTCAAAGAACAAAGAAAAGATCCGTCCATCACACAGGCGATCCTGCTAAGGACCAATCGGGAGGCGGATATCTACAAGCGGCTCTTATTCGGGACGGAAACGCAGACAACGACGGTGGAGGATATGTTTTCCTACTTATCGTTCATTAACTGTGGGAGGAAGCGGTCGGATTTTGTGAAGATCATGAACAAGCCTTCACGTTATATTCCGAAGGCCGTATTGACGGAAGAAAGGGTGGACGTTAGAAAGGTATTGCCGAGACTTTCGGATAAACCATGGGCGTATGAACCGCTTAAGAAGTTATTGGATCAGTGCGACTTTGCCGCCGGTCTCGATCTGTACGGCCAATGCCGGTATATCTGGGATATTTGCGGATATAAGCGATTTGTGAAGAAACAATGTGAGGATGCCGGTGCAGGGATCCGTTTTGAAGAAGAGCGGCGTGCCTTTGAGAAACTTTGTGAAACAGCAAGAAACTATCGTGACGTGCGAAAACTCATGGGAGAAATGCGGGAAGGAACCGAGGAAGATCGGAAGGGAGTCGTACCTGCAAAGGAACGGATGCGTATTCAAGTGATGACGTATCATGCGTCGAAAGGATTGGAATTTGACAAGGTATATCTGCCGGAACTCAATTACGGGAAGGTTCCGCATGGCAGGATGCTCACGCGCACGGAGCTCGAAGAAGAGCGGCGGATGTTTTACGTGGCCATGACACGGGCGAAGGAAGAATTGTTTTTATATTATGTCGGAGACGAAAAAAACGGCGCAGATGAAACACCTTCGCCGTTTCTGTCAGAGATTGCCGCACCTTCGTTAGCGAAAAGAGTGCGGGAAACTTCTTACATCAGTTCGTCGAATTCCACGCTGTCCAAGTACTCATCAAACGCTTCTTCGACCGCTTCGAATTCCGCATCGTCTTCGATGTAGCGAAGCTCTGGTTCTTCGTTCGGATCGAGCGGGTTTTCGGAATATCCGTAAAACCAGACATTGCCGTCTTCGTTTTCGCCGTTTTCGTCAAGCGGCATCAATACGATATAATCTTTTTCGTTTACGGTCAGAATGGTGATCACCGCACATTCCGTGGGGCCGTCTTCCAAGTCGAGTGTGACCGTCATTTCTTCTCCTTCGATTTCTTCAATGGGTTCGTTTGTGTTCTTTTTCAAGGAATTTCCCTCCTTTTCGCCGATGAAAACCTACAGAATAATTGATTTTATTGTACCACAGGGTTAAAATAAGTATAAGGGATTTTGTGTAATTGGGAAAAGAATTATTACGTATTGGAAGAGAAGGTGATCTTATGGAGTTATCCAAGGAAGAAAGCATTCTTCGTGCCAAGGAAATTTTAGGGGAAGCGCAGAATATCGTTGCCTTATTGGGCGTCGGTACCGTAATGGAATGCGGTGCTATCAATTATCTGAACAATGAAGTGATCTATCGGATCGAGGACGAGTACCACAGAAGTCCCGAGGAGATCATGTCTACCGGCTTTTATTCTTCACGGCCGGATCGATTCTACAAATACTATAAGGACGAGTATCTGGCAGACCACTGCACTCCGGGTGAGACGTATACGGCGTTGAAGCGTATGGATGATGCAGGGGTGTTAAAGGCGTGCATTACGACCAATACCCATGGCTTGGAGAAGATCGTCGGCATTCATAAAGTGCTCGAGCTTTACGGAAGCCGCCATCTGAATTATTGCTCCAATACCAGCTGCTATAAGCGGTTTCCGCTTGAGTATGTGGAGAACTGCAAAGGCGTGCCGACCTGCGATGTCTGTCACAGTCCGATCCGTCCGGGCATAAGGCTTTACGGCGAGCGTATCGATAACATGGTCATGACGGAAGCGGCCAATGCTTGTGCGGAAGCGGATTGTATCCTGGTGCTCGGGACGAATTTCTACGATTCCATGGTGCGTTTCTGTTTAAGTCATTATGAGGGCGATAAACTGATCCTGATCAGTAAGCATGAGCATTTCCGCGACAAACAGGCGGATATCGTGATCCATGATACGGTGCAGGATATTTTGCCGAAGCTGGTCTGAAAAAGGATATTGCGATTTAACGTGACTGGCTATAGATACTACACAGTTGATTGACATACGGAGAGAATTGCGTGAAAAGAAGAACTTTACAGGTGATCATCGGCGGAATGACCTTTATCATTATTCTGACCGTTATCGTGTTAATATCGTTAAACCGGTTTATGGATCGTCAGACCCTTACGGATGTACAAAGGATCGCGGGAACCTATTTGGAAGGAGTGGCTTCCGGCGAGATCAATAACTACATTGTCGTTGCCGATATCCGTTATTCCCAGTTAAATTATCTGTCCGACGAATTGGACGCACTCGGGGAAAACGCGAGCGGTGACGAAATCGAGAGAATTGCTGCGGAATATGCGAGGTTGCAGGAATTGCCCTCGTTTGCGTTTGTGGATGAAGACGGAGTGATCCATACCGTGCATGGCGGCGAGATCATGAGTCTCGGGAATCATGAAAGCCTGGTCGAAAAAATGAAGGCCAAAGAACCCATTGTTATGACAGGCAAGAGCAGCGAACAGGATTTGATCGTATGGGCGGCACCGGCTTCCTATCCGTTAAAGAACGGTAAGAAAGCGATCGGAATGCTCTATTGCAGAGAATTGGATCAGTTCGTGAAGAATATGCACCTTTCCGAAGTAGAGACACTGGCTCGGTTTTTGCTCGTCCGAAAAGACGGAAGCTATGTTTTTCGTACCGAAGAAAGTGTCGGAGACACGTATTATGATAAACTTTTGCGATATACAAAACCGGTTGACGGGACCGCAGAGGAAAAGGTGGCAGATTTAAAAGAACACATTGATGCGGATGAAGCATGGTCCATGGAAGTGATCTACGAGGATCCGGATCGTGGGATCAAAGAACGCAGGAGTGTGCGCGTGGATGTTCTTCCGAACAGTAACTGGTATCTGGTTTCGTTGCTTCCGTACGGTGTTTTGGATGAGACGATCGAAGGTATGAGTGCCGCAAGAAACAAGGGTATGATGATCGCGCTTTCCGTACTGTGTGCCGGAATTCTGATCGTTGTGGGTATTTATATGCGCATGACGCGCGGACAGATCCGTGCACTGGAAAAAGCACGGAGGGCTGCAGATGATGCAAATAAGGCAAAGAGTGAGTTTTTGTCCAATATGTCGCATGATATCCGCACACCGATGAATGCGATCATCGGAATGACGGCAATTGCTTCGGATCATTTGGATGATACGGACCGCGTGAAGGATTGTCTGAAAAAGATCAATCTCTCCGGAAAGCATCTGCTGGGGCTGATCAATGATGTGCTTGATATGTCTAAGATCGAAAGCGGAAAAATGACATTGAATCTTGATGTCATAAGCCTGCGCCAGACAATGGAAGTGATGTGTGACATTGTAAGGCCGCAGATCAAGGTCAATAAACAGCAGTTTGACATCATTATCAAGAATATCATTTCGGAAAAGGTATACTGTGATGATGTTCGGTTAAATCAGGTCTTGTTGAATTTTCTGTCGAACGCCATGAAGTTTACCCCGGAGGGCGGGCAGATCCATGTGAATCTTTGGCAGGAACCTTCCGATAAAGGCGATGCATATGTAAAAACCCATCTCATCGTGAAAGATAACGGAATGGGTATGAGCGAAGAGTTTCAGAAGAAGCTGTTCCGGTCCTTTGAGCGGGAAGATAATAAACGCGTACATAAAACACAGGGTACCGGCTTGGGACTTACGATCACGAAGTATATCGTTGAAGCTATGGGCGGAACGATCGAGGTGGACAGTAAAGCCGGTGTCGGAACTTCGTTCCATGTGATCATTGATTTTGAACGTGCACCGGAGGATGAAGGTGAAATGGTGCTGCCTGACTGGCGTATTCTGGTCGTTGATGATAATGAAGAGGTGTGTCAGTCTGCCGAATTGTCGCTTCGTGAACTTGGGGCGAGACCGGATACTTGCAGGAGCGGGGAAGAAGCCGTTTCCATGGTTTTGAAAGCGCACGAAGAAGGCGATGACTATTATGCGTTGCTCATTGATTATTTGATGGAAGGCATGAACGGTGTACAGACGGCGCAAAAGATCAATGAAGTGCTGGATGAGAATATTCCGATCAGCCTGATCTCCGCGTATGATTGGAGTGATATTGAAGAGAAGGCGATCGCATCGGGGATTACCGGATTCATTCCGAAGCCGTTATTTAAATCAACGCTTTACCATGAATTGAAGAAATCCATGTGCGAAGAGATCGATGGCGGCGTGGAAGTGACGGCCGGGAGTGACAAGTTCTCTTTGAACGGTATGCACATTCTGCTTCCGGAGGATAACGATATCAATGCCGAGATCGCCACGATGATCTTAGAGGAAAACGGCGCCACAGTGGAACGGGCGGAAGACGGTCAGATGGCCGTAGATATGTTTAAAGACAGTGAAGTCGGTTATTACGATGCCATTCTTATGGATCTTAGGATGCCGAATCTGAACGGTTTTGAAGCGACGGACAGGATCCGTGCGATGGAACGGGAGGATGCAAAGAAGATTCCGATCATTGCACTTACGGCAGATGCTTTTTCGGAAGATGCAAATAAGTGTATAGAACACGGTATGAATACGCATCTGGCGAAACCGATCGATATCGATCTGCTGCTTCGGACCTTGGAGAGGTTGGTTGAAAAATAGGTTGGACAGAGAGGGTATATTATGAACGTAAAGGAATTTTATGAAGCGATCGGCGCAAATTATCAGGACGTGATCGCGCGACTCATGAAAGATGAACTGATCCTTCGTTTTTTGAATAAATACAAGGATGATGTGAATTACGACAATCTGGAAAAGAACGTAGCGGCCGGAGATTACAAAGAGGCATTTTTGTCCGTCCATACGTTAAAGGGGCTTGCCCTAAATCTTGGCTTGTCCAAACTCGGGGCCGCAACGGGAGAGCTGACGGAGTATCTCAGAGCCGAGGGCAATGATCCCGAAAAAGTGGAAGAGCTTATGGTACCGATCCGGGAATGTCACAAAGAAGTGACGGAAAACCTGGCAAAACTTTCCTAGGTCGTTTTGGAAAAAAACTTTTGGATCGCTTGGATGATATCTTCAAAAGAAAGGCTTTTTAAAAGATAGCGTTCCACGTTCAGACTCTTGACGGAAAGGACACTGTCACGATCGTTTTTGCTGGTCAGAAACATCACCGGAATGTTTTTCAGTTTATCTTTTTGCCGAAGCATACGCAGTGTGGCCGGACCGTTGAAAACTGGCATTTCATAATCCAACAGGATGAGATCCACCTCATGTGTTTCCAAAAAATTGAGAGCGTTGGATCCGGAATTGACCGAATACACCATGAATAACTTCGAGAACCATCCTTGCAGGGTGGCAATCATCACGGGATCGTCATCTACGATGAGGATCCTTTTTCTTACCTGTGAATGCTTGTCACGGGCAATGTATTCGAGTTCTTCCGTCAGTTCTTTCACGTTGATGGGACGGCAGAAAGAACGTGCGATCGGAATACGTACCAGTTTCTTTTTTGCCAGAGCCAATTCGTTTGGACCGCCGGCAAGAAATATCGGGATATCCCTTCTGTCGCGGATGCAGTTGTTTGCAAGACCGGTCAGGAGTTTGTCCAGATACCTGTGGTTATCTTCCAGATAGATCACGAGAATATCCGTATCATAATCGATCTCCGGCGCATTTCCGGCATCTGCGATCACACGCTTCATTACCAGTAAAGGATTTTTTTGAATGTTGGAGCAGATCGCTTCCAGTAAAAATCCGCGCATTTCGCTGATCACGGTAACATTTTTTGTAACGGGCTTATCCGGAGCTTTTTCGGATGCTAAAAACGGATCGTTTTCCCATTCCTGTTCCACGGATTCCGCTGCTTCTTCCGGCTCGTTTTCCGGTGTTTCATCGGTTTCTTCTGTGATCTCTTCGTCTTTGTTTTCTTCGTCTGTGGTCTCTTCGACCGTGTTCTTTTCGTTTTCCATCTGACTCTTCCTTATTGATTGGGTGATGAAGTTTTGTTCCGGAAGGTTATGTTTCTTCGGGGAGCAGTTGTAAGATCTTTTCGTGATCCGCCTTAAACAGTGCTTCGTAGAGCTGGTCGATGCAAATGTTTTGTTCTTTGTTCAGATCGTAGTCGCGAAGCATATCGCAAATCAGCTGTCCGTCCTCGTAATCGTAGGCGAGCACGAGTTCCTTTATGTCGCGCAGTGCGGACTTGAAACGTTCGTCGGAAATGCTTCCCTGTGTCGGAGTGTGTTTGTTGGCTCCTTCAAAGGAGAAGAGTTCGTTTCTTAAGCGCGCAAAGTCATCGAACAATGTGGGAAGAAATGAACGGAGAGCTTCTTCGTTTTCGGTTTTTGCAAATTCTTCGGCCTCTCGGGATCTTGCGGAAAGTTCCGGGGCACCGATCAGGTATGTGCTGTGCTTTAACGTATGGGCGCGAATGCGTAAACCATCGAAATCCATATGTTCAAATTTTTCTTTAAAATCGGCGATCTCGGAATCCAGATCCGTGGAAAAACAGTCGGCAAGCCTTTTTAGCATATTTAAAGAACCGCTGTGCGTAAGTGCGGCATTGGCATCGATCATGGAAAGAGATTTGAAGTTTTGGAACCAGTCGCGTTCTTCATCGGTAGCGGTGGAGGGGAGGCTCACATGATCATCCGGTATTTCCAGACAGATGTCACGCATCAGTTCCTGGATATGCTTATGTTCCAGGGGTTTTTGCAGATAATAGCGAAAAGAGAGGATTTCCGTTGTCGGTGTTTCGTTTGCCGTAAGAAGTGCTACAGGCGTATGTGCAAGGTTGTTTTCCTTTTCGTATGCCTTCATTCTTTCGAAGCATTCCACACCGTTCATTCCGGGCATTTCCTGATCCATAAAAACAAGATCGTAAGCGTTTTCTTTGAACAGAGAAAGAGCCTTTTCGCCGTTTTCCGCCTCATCAACGGCAAAACCGTAGACCAAGAGAATTTCCGTTGTAACCAAACGACTGATCTCGTTATCATCCACAACCAATATGGTTGCCTGTTTCTTACCTGACATAGGCATATCCTTTCTTCGAAAAAGACATAATAAAACTTCGATGGAAGCGCAATAAGATCTGCTTTTTGTATAATTAATTCTATTTTATCAAAGATAGGATAATACTGTCAAAAAATGATAAACAAGTGTTTTTTTTGCAGGCATTATGCTATAATGATATGGATTTTGATGATTAGCATGGAGTATTTGGCGTTTGAATAAGAAAAATCATGATTTTGTAATTGAAAAAGGACAGTTGGAGGAGCTCGGTGTTGTGCGCAAAGGCGCAGGGCTTACGATTGTTTGCGGAGTGGGCGGACGCAAGGAAAAAGGGATAGAGTTTACGTTTTCCGACGGTTCCGTTTGCCGCATTCCGTTTGATGATACCTATCGGATCGGAGGACTTTTCAGTCTCTATATTCCGGATTTCCCGAAAGAAGAAGTGACGTATCGCTTTTTTGAGGATGATGCTTACGTGAGAGACCCTTATGCGAAGCATATCGCATCCGGAAAGCGGTTTGCGGATGCCGATATCCGGCGCGAAACGGTACCCGCTATTTTGCCGGCGGCAGGTACAGCCGCTTATGACTGGTCGGATGATGTCATGCCGATGATCCCGTTTGAGCAAACGGTGATCTACCGGCTTCATATGCGCGGTTTCACGAAGCATTCTTCGGCGAAGGTGGCACATCACGGCACCTTCCGCGGCCTCACGGAAAAGATCGATTATCTCAAAGACCTTGGGATCACGGCGGTGGAAACCATGCCGATCTATGACTTTGATGATGTGATCTATAATCCGAACTATGCGGAACCGAATCAGGAGATCTTATCATTTTTGGATGAGGGACAAAAGACCTGGGAGCATAAGACGAATTACTGGGGCTATACGACGGCGGATTTCTTTGCACCGAAGCGGGCCTACAGTTCTTCGGAGCATGCGGACGTGGAATGTAAGGATATGATCAAGGCATTGCATAAGGCCGGGATCGAATTCTTTATGCAGATTTATTTTCCGGTCGGTATCCGTCCCGGTTATATTTTGGATGTATGCCGCTACTGGGTGCGGGAGTACCATGTGGACGGCTTTAATCTGATGGGATTGACGCTGCCGATCGAACTTTTGGCAACGGATCCGTATTTGCATTGTACGAAACTGATCTTTGAACATATCGATGAAAAGACGAAGGAGATCCTCAAAACGGTGGGCAATGAATGCAGACACCTGGCTGTTATGTCGCGGGGATTCCTCTTTGATGCGCGTAAATTCTTAAAGGGCGATGAGGATATGCTTTCCGTGATGGCGGAGCATTTCCGCTATAATCCCGCGGAGCTTGCCGTGGTCAATGCGATCACTTCCTATCAGGGCTTTACGCTCGAGGATCTGGTCAGCTATGACAGAAAGCACAACGAAGACAACGGTGAACAAAACCGCGACGGCAGCGATTACAATTACAGCTGGAACTGCGGCTGCGAAGGCGCCTGCCGGAGAAAGAACGTCCTTTCCCTGCGCGATAAGCAGAAGAAGAATGCCCTGATGATGATGTTCTTTTCCCAGGGGACACCGGTGTTACTTGCGGGAGATGAATTCGGAAATTCCGCGGAAGGCAACAACAATCCGTATTGTCAGGACAATGCCGTCAGCTGGCTGAATTGGAAGAGCTCGGCTTCGGCGAGGGAGTTTACCGGATTTGTGAAGGAACTCATCGCATTTCGTAAGGCACATCCGATCCTTCACCTTCCCGAGCAGCCCAGACAGATGGATTATGCTTCCTTCGGCTACCCGGATTTAAGTTACCATGGGGATCAGGCGTGGTTCCCGCATTTTGAAAACTACAATCGCCATATGGGCATTATGTACTGCGGCCGTTATGCGAAGCTTGCTGACCGCTCGGACGATGCTTATATATACATTGCATATAACGCACATTGGATCGATCATTCGTTTGCACTTCCCAATCTGCCCGCAGGGTTTAAGTGGGAACCGGCAATGTCTTCGGGACCGATCGAAGATAAACAGATCTTCCATAAGGTTTTGGAGCAGAAGCGCGAAGAGATCGTAGTTCCCGCAAAGGGCAAAAAGAAAGCGGTCATAAAAGAAGTGGTCGAAGATATGGATTTCGGACCGGAGCGTTTTGTCGGATTGCCCAGAAGCATCACCGTGTTCGTGTCCGTTCCCGGAGAGCCGGTTGCGGTCAAAGAAACGCAGACGGAAGAAACCTGAGAAAAGAAGGCAGCCATGTTGAAAGCAATCGAGCATTTTAAAACCGTGTGTCATCACAAATATCTGGTCGCAAAGGGATGCTTTGCCGTCGGATTATATTGGCAGGGACTGACACATGATCTTAGCAAGTTTTCACCGGCCGAGTTTTGTGTGGGCGCGAAGTACTTTCAGGGAACCAGAAGCCCGAACAATGCGGAGCGCGAAGCGATCGGATATTCATCCGCATGGCTTCATCACAAGGGTCGCAACAAACATCATTTTGAATACTGGATCGATTACGGAGCCGAATACGGAGGGCCGCTGTTTCATCCGGCCAAGATGCCTGTGCGTTACCTCGTGGAAATGTTTATGGATCGCATCGCGGCATCGAAGACCTACTTAAAAGACAAATATACGGATGATGCGGCTTTAAAGTATTTTTTGAAGGGGAAGGGCGTGCTGATGCATCCCAAAACCAGAAAGCAGCTCTATATTTTGTTGAAAATGCTTGCCGATAACGGGGAAGAAAAAACCTTTGCCTATATCCGGCATCACATTCTGAATAAAAAAATCGAAAGACGATAGTCTTAAAGCGAGGAAGATAAAATGGCAGGAAAGTATGTAGCATACGTATCAACCTACACCATGAAGGACAAAAATCACGGGATCACCATTTACGATGTGGACATGGAAAAAGGACGTATGACGGAAAAGTCACAGGTGGAGATCACCAATTCGTCTTATGTGACCATTTCGCACAACCGGAAATTTTTGTATTCCATTACGGATTTCGGTGTGGAATCCTACAAGATCCAAAAGGACGGAAGCTTAAAGATGCTCAATCTCGCATCCATCAACGGTATGCGCGGCTGTTATCTGTCTACGGATTACGAAGACCGTTATCTGTTTTGCGCCGGTTATCATGACGGTAAGATCACGGTACTGCGCTTAAATGAGGACGGCAGTATCGGCGAGATCACGGAAGAAATCTTTCACAGAGGACTCGGAAGCGTGGCGGAACGCAATTTCCGTCCGCATGTCAGCTGTGTTAAGATGACACGTGACAATAAATATCTCATGGCCGCAGATATCGGCATGGATCATGTAAATGTGTATCGATTAAACTCCGAAACCGGCACATTGAAAATGGTAGACGTGATCCGCAGCGAACAGGAAAGCGGTCCGCGTCATATCAAGATGACGAAGGACGGAAAGTTCGTCTATATCGTACATGAGATCAAGAATTACATCGATGCATATCGCTACAAAGAAGTAAACGATGCTCCGGAGTTTGAGAAGATTGATACGTATCCCACGGTCAACTCTTATCATGCGGGCGGTTCCGCATCTTCGGCACTGAATTTTTCGGAGGATGAGAAGTATATTATTTCCAGTACGGCAGGAGACAATTCCGTGATCGCATTTAAGATCGATCACAAAAACGGGAAGCTGGAAAAGAGATTCTGTTTGCCGATCTCCGGGGAATACCCGAAGGATGCATGTCTGTTTCCGGATAACAGACATTTGGTTTCGTTAAACCATGAATCCAATACGATGACGTTCTTTAAGGTGGATATGGAAAAAGGAACGATCGTGATGAACGGTAAGGAATTATCGATCGATCGTCCGAATTGCATCATCTTTTTTGAACTGAAGGATTGACGGAGAGGAAAGATATGGCAGGTTCATATTTCGGTAAGAATTTTACCATACAGACCTTCGGAGAATCCCATGGTACGGCACTCGGTGTCGTCATCGACGGAGTTCCCGCGGGACTTGCACTGAATGAAGCGGATGTTCAGCGGTTTTTGGATCGCAGAAAACCCGGAAGCAGTGCATATACAACGCAGCGTGCGGAAAGTGATACGGTGGAGTTTCTTTCCGGTATTTTTGAAGGAAAGACGACCGGTACGCCGCTTGCCATGATGATAAGAAACAAAGATCAGCGTAGCAAGGATTACAGCAATATCGCAGATAAGTATCGTCCGGGACATGCCGATTTTTGCTTTGATGAAAAGTACGGATTCCGGGATTACAGGGGCGGCGGACGTTCCTCCGGACGCGAGACGATCGGAAGAGTCTGTGCGGGTGCCGTAGCGAGCAAGATCTTAGGAGAGCTTGGGATCAAAGTCATGGCCTATACCAAATCCATAGGGCCTGTCACGATCGATCCGGCGCGCTTTGACGAAAGCCTGATCTTAACCGATCCTACGGGGATGCCGGACAAAGAAGCCGCAAAAGAAGCTGCCGCATATCTCAATGACTGTATGAGTCAAAAGGATTCGGCGGGCGGTGTCGTGGAAGTTGTGGTAAAGAACGCACCTGCCGGGATCGGAGAACCGGTATTTGACAAGCTCGATGCGAGATTATCGCAGGCACTGTTTTCCATCGGTGCCGTAAAAGCCGTTGAAGTCGGAGACGGATGCAAAGTATCTGCTGCAAGAGGCAGTGAAAATAACGATGCTTTTCTTTGCGAAGGGGACAAAGTAAGCAAAAAGACAAACCATGCGGGCGGAATCTTAGGCGGTATATCGGACGGAGACGATATCGTACTTCGTGCCTATTTCAAACCCACGCCGTCGATCGCACAGGAACAGGAAACCGTAAATGCGGATCATGAAGCGGTTTCTCTGGAGATTCACGGTCGTCACGATCCCGTGATCGTACCGCGTGCCGTAGTTGTTGTGGAATCCATGACCGCGATCACGCTTCTGGATCTTATGATGGATCAGATGCATGCGCGCATGGAGTATTTAACGAAGATGTTTGGTTGAAGGTAAGGGGGATCGAGCAGGCATGACCTGCTCGCGTTCCCTGTATTTTTATGCCTTAGTGCCATATACAAAAGAGAGGTCCCGGTGAAAGAAGGTTTTTCGCTCACAAAGTTCATAGTGCTTTTTTTGGTGTTTGTGCTCTTTTTGGCTGCGGTCAGTTTTCTTTGGCAGGGCCTTGGCAAAAAAGAAAAAGACACAGCGGTTGATGCGCCCGTCAGTTCTTCGGATATGGCAGATTACAATGAAGATCTGGAATTTGTTTCGGAAAACTCCAGAGCATCCGTGGATGAGATCTTAGCACAGTTTCAAGAGGAAGAGCCGGTACAGGAGCAGGAGGAAGTCGTGGAAGATACGGGACTTCACAGAAGCGACTGGCAGCTCATCTTAGTCAATAAGCAGCATGTCATCCCGGAGGATTACGAATTTGAACTCGGTTCCATCAATACCATGAAGGGAACCATGAAATGTGACAGACGGGTGATCGCCGATCTGGTACGGATGCTTTCGGCAGCCAAGCGGAGCGGAGTCGATCTGCAGATCTGTTCCCCGTATCGGTCGCATGTGCGCCAGACGTCGCTGTTCAATATTAAGATCAAATCCGGCTTGAAGCAGGGAAAGAGTTATCTGGAATCCTATGCGGAAGCGTCGCAGGCGGTAACGATCCCCGGATCGAGCGAGCATGAGATCGGACTTGCCTTTGATATCGTGGCAACGGATTATACCTATTTAAACGAAGGCTTCGGTGATACGAAGGCCGGAAAGTGGCTTGCCAAAAACTGTGCGAATTACGGATTCATTCTTCGCTATCCCAAAGGAAAAGAAGAGATCACCGGCATTGAATATGAACCCTGGCATTTCCGCTATGTCGGAAAGAAAGCCGCAAAGCAGATCACGGAGCATGGTCTGACACTCGAAGAGTTTGTAGACACCCTGGCACCATAAAAAATGAAACACCAACCGGAGAAAAGAACGATGTACGAAATAGTCGCAGAAGACGGAAAAGCGAAAAGCGCCCATGTCACGACGGTGCACGGAACGGTGGAAACCCCCGTGTTTATGAATGTCGGGACCGTGGCCGCCATAAAGGGAGCGGTATCCACCGAGGATCTTGAGCAGATCGGAACACAGATCCAGTTATCCAACACGTACCATTTGCATGTGCGCACCGGCGATGAAACGATCAAACGGCTCGGTGGTTTACATAAGTTTATGAGCTGGGATCGTCCCATCTTAACGGATTCGGGCGGATTTCAGGTATATTCCTTAGCGGGAATACGCAAGATCAAAGAAGAAGGCGTTACCTTTCAGTCACATATCGACGGCCACAGGATCTTTATGGGACCGGAAGAGAGCATGCAGATCCAGTCCAATCTCGGTTCCACGATCGCCATGGCGTTTGACGAATGCCCGCCGGCCCTTGCCGACCGAAGCTACGTGGAAGCGAGTGTACAAAGAACGACCAGATGGCTGAAACGCTGCAAAGAAGAAATGGCGAGGTTAAACGAAAAAGAGGATACGATCAACAAGGAGCAGCTTCTCTTTGGCATCAACCAGGGAGCGATCTTTGCGGATATCCGAAAGGCGCACGCCGAGGAGATTTCCGAACTGGACCTTCCGGGCTATGCGATCGGCGGACTGGCCGTCGGAGAGACACATGAGCAGATGTATGAAATGCTCGAGGCAACGGTTCCGCACTTACCGAGGAATAAGCCGACCTATCTGATGGGCGTCGGAACACCGGCCAATATTATAGAAGCAGTCGATCGCGGCGTGGACTTCTTTGACTGTGTTTATCCTACCAGAAACGGAAGACATGCCAATATCTATACCAAATACGGAAAGATCAATCTGATGAACGCAAAATACGAACTCGATCAAAGGCCTTTGGAGGTCGGCTGTAACTGTCCGACCTGCAGGCGATACACCAGGGCGTATGTGCGACATCTCTTAAAGGCAAAGGAAATGCTGGGCATGCGGATGTGTGTGATCCACAACCTGTATTTCTACAATCATCTTATGGAATTGATAAGGGATGCGATCCGTACGCATACATTTGCCGCATTTAAGGAAGAATGGATATGTTCTTTGCACAGCGGCAGTGTCGATGATGTGAAGTAAAATACTTGAAGAATTCATTGATTTTGTGTATGATGTGTTTTAGAGCATTTTTTCGGGGCGGTAACGCTTCGATGATGATAGGAGGACTTTTATGAATATGTTATTATCTGCACAGTCTGCGCAAGGGGGAGATCCCACGCAGTCGATCATGCTGATCGGTGTATGGATTGTTGTAATGGTGGCTATGTTCTGGTTTATGAACAGCTCCCAGAGAAAAGAACAGAAGAAGCTGGCTACGATGCTTTCGAATCTGGAGATCGGAGACAGCATCATGACAACGGGCGGCTTTTACGGCATGGTGATCGATATCAACGATGACACCGTAATTGTTGAGTTCGGTAATAATAAGAACTGCCGTATTCCGATGAACAAAACTTCCATCGCTCAGGTTGAAAAGCCCGGAGCAGAATAAAGAAAAACCAGGAGGCTGTCGTCTGAATAGGTGACAGCCTTGTTCTGTTATAAAGAAAGCGGAGGCATACTATGGATCTGAATATTGTTTGCATCCCCGGAGACGGGATCGGACCGGAGATCGTAACGGAAGCAAAGAAGGTGCTTGACGCAGTAGCGAAGGCGTATGGGCATAACATGAATTACAAGGATATTTTAATGGGCGGTGCCAGCATTGACGTGCACGGTATTCCTTTGACCGATGAAGCCATTGCGGATGCAAAGGCAGCGGATGCGGTTTTGATGGGATCCATTGGCGGAAACACGTCTACATCTCCCTGGTATAAACTCCCTCCGGAGAAGCGTCCGGAAGCGGGACTTTTAAAGATCCGCAAGGCGTTGAACCTTTTTGCGAATCTTCGCCCGGCCGTGTTATACGATGAGCTTGCGAGTGCATGTCCGTTGAAGGAAGAGATCAGTGCAAAAGGGTTTGATATGCTGATCATGCGCGAACTTACGGGTGGTCTGTACTTCGGTGAGAGAAAGACCGAAGAAGTGAACGGAAAGCTTACGGCAGTGGATACGCTGACCTATTCCGAAGACGAGATCCGCCGGATCGCGATCAAGGGCTTTGACGTTGCGATGAAGAGAAGAAAGAAAGTCACTTCCGTCGATAAAGCAAACGTTTTGGATTCCTCCAGACTTTGGAGAAAGATCGTGGAAGAGGTGGCAAAGGATTATCCCGAGGTTACCTTGGAGCATATGCTCGTCGATAACTGCGCGATGCAGCTTGTCAAGGATCCTGCGCAGTTTGATGTCATTCTTACCGAGAACATGTTCGGTGATATCTTATCCGATGAAGCCAGCATGGTCACAGGTTCCATCGGAATGCTCAGTTCTGCGAGCTTAAATGATACGAAGTTCGGTCTTTACGAGCCCAGTCACGGCTCTGCGCCGGATATTGCGGGCAAGAATATCGCAAATCCGATCGCGACCGTTCTTTCCGCAGCAATGATGCTGCGTTACACCTTCGACCTGGACAAAGAAGCGGATGCGATCGAAGCGGCGGTAAAGAAGGTCCTTACGGACGGATATCGTACCGTGGATATCATGCCCCAGACCGAAGAAGAGAAAAAGAATATGAAGCAGGTCGGATGTTCCGAAATGGGAGATCTCCTGGTTTCTTACATACAATAAGGAGGATGTTGGATTATGGCTATGAAAAGTGATAACATGAAATGCGGTATGCAGCAGGCTCCGGCAAGATCTTTGCTGAATGCTCTGGGCTATACGGCCGAAGAGATCAAAAAGCCCATGGTCGGTATCGTTTGTTCCTATAACGAGATCGTTCCGGGCCACATGAATCTGGATAAGATCGCCGAGGCAGTGAAGCTCGGTGTTGCGGAAGCGGGCGGTACACCCGTGATGTTCCCTGCCATTGCGGTTTGCGACGGTATTGCGATGGGACACATCGGTATGAAGTATTCCCTTGTGACCAGAGATCTGATCGCGGATTCCACCGAGGCTATGGCAATTGCGCACCAGTTTGATGCTTTGGTCATGATCCCGAACTGTGATAAAAACGTTCCCGGTCTTTTGATGGCTGCGGCACGCGTCAATGTTCCGACGGTCTTCGTATCCGGCGGTCCGATGCTCGCAGGCCACGTAAAGGGAAGAAAGAGA